>JAZFZJ010000040.1:0-13416 GCA_036443915.1 Nitrospirales bacterium | reverse complement strand
CAAGAGGGTCTCATGGCAACTCCCCGGGGGGCACTGTAAGGGTATTTGTCTCCGTAGACCTTTCAGGGGCGGCCTTGACCGGAATCGTTCTATGAGAATACCTCACACCGCTTTATTCAACAGTCCCTTAATGAGAACCGCTGGAGGGGAAATGTCTTGAAGCCATTCTCACGAATTAAAAAAAAGAAAGCAATTATTAGGATAGTAAAGATATCAGGATTTACAGGGGTATTTTTCGAGGCTGCGAAAGGTCTTGATACGAGAGAATGCGGCGATGCCCTTCTGAATCGAGTTGAGGCCCTCCCGAGAGCCCGTATGGTCAAAAAACTCATGGGGCCTCGCGGTATCTGAAACACTCACGTTTTTCCATGCGGATGAATTTATAGAAGGGACACCCTGTAGATCTGGTAATGAAAGCTATTTAGCCAAGAGGTAACACTTTTTCTTTTTGGTCGATCACAAGACCACCCGCTCTACAGGACCTACCCCCCCCCCTTCGAAAATTTGAAGTACCCCTATCCCTCAATTGAGCCAGCCTACCAACATGTCTTTGATTCGTATAATGGGGCAGGGAAGAGGGTGTATGCGAGCAGTGGGGTGTGAGATCTTTCTGGATCTGTCCCTTTCATTATGGTCAAAAAACTTATCCAACCTTTCTGGCATCTGAAAATTCCTAGTATCCAATAGGGATGAATTATTTAAAGGGACAGGGTATTATGTTTACGTTGAGGTGGAAGGAAAGATTTTTCCACCAAAAATTTGATTCGACTTATTACTAGAACTGACCTGCCCCCAGTGATTGATCCATTTTGAAAGTACCTTACGCACATTTTGAGATACAAGCCTTGGCCGTTTTTGCCTCTGGAGCCGGCGGTTTGTAGCCTAGAGCACTATGTGGGCGCACCTGACCTGCCCCCAGTGATTAGGCCACCTGTTATGCGACCCATTGTCGGGTCTCGGGGGCTGGTGGCCGGTAACCCAGCGCACTATGTGGCCGACATGTATTGTACTGCCTGCGCCACCGTTCAATGATCACTTGGGTCTCCCGAAGGGTATAAAACAATTCTCCATTGAGGAGCTCATCACGAAGTTTGCCATTAAACGATTCCACATAGCCATTCTCCCAGGGACTCCCCGGCTCAATGAATAGGGGAGAGACCTCCAATTGCCCATACCATTGGCGTAACGAGTGGGCGATAAACTCTGGCCCATTATCCGAGCGAATATACACTGGACAGCCGTGCTGGAGAAACAACGTGCCCAAGACCTCCTGCAGGGTCTGCGAGGTGAGGCGGCGCCGGACTTCAATCGCCAAACATTCGCGGCTGTATTCATCGATTACCACCAACAGCTTTAGGGGGCGCCATCGTGTGTCCGATCCATGACAAAGTCATACGACCACACATGATGGGGGTACTCTGGCTGTTTTCGGATACACGACCCATCCGCCAACCAGAGCCGGCCCCGCTTGGGCTGTTTCTGGGGGACCTTCAAGCCTTCCTGCCGCCAGAGGCGTTCCACCCGTTTGTGATTCACGGCCCAGCCTTCTCGCTGTAACAGGGTGGTCATCCGGCGATAGCCATACCCCCCATAGGCGCGCGAGCCAACTCGATAATCCGTTGGCGTAAGGCTTCCTCGTCCTCAGAGCAATGCGGC
Organism: Nitrospirales bacterium; assembly: GCA_036443915.1. GTDB lineage: Bacteria > Nitrospirota > Nitrospiria > Nitrospirales > UBA8639 > Nitrospira_E. The sequence goes on along the minus strand of JAZFZJ010000040.1, from coordinate 11,760 downwards.
ACATACTGCTGAGTGGCACGACAATGTTTGAGCACGCGACACGCCCGGCGCTCCGACACGTGCAACGCCTGCTGCACCTGCCGCACCGCTTCACGGCGTCGGGCTGGGCTTAGAAGTTTCCCTCGGCAACTTCCTGTAAGATGGCTTTGTCCAGGGCCAAGGCCGCCACCAGCTTTTTGAGTCGGGTATTCTCGTGTTCCAAGCTCTTCAGACGTTTCGCCTGGTCCACGCGCAGCCCCCCGTATTTCCGCTTCCAGCGATAGTAGGTTGGTTCGCAGATACCCAGCTTCCGACAGGCGTCCGAGACCGACACCCCTTTGCCGGCCTCAATCTCAACGATGCGTAAATGCCCAATGATGTCTTCGGGTGTAAACCGCTTCCGTCCCATCCCTCCTCCTTTCCCCAAAGTCGGTCAATCCTAACTCGGCAACCGGCCTGGGTTGAAGGGGGCAGGTCAAGTGGGTGTTGTCAACTTAACCACAATTGAACGCTGCATAGCCAATCTACCTTGTAATTATCCATTGATTTGTTAGGGATTAGGTTGTTAGCTCCACGCGTAGAGGGAGCCAAACTTAGCTTAAGTAGACAATGCCGGATTTTGGGCTGGATCTCCAGTTTGAAAATTACCGGTAACGTCCATAAATGCAGTTTTTTCTCGGACGCCGTGGCACCGTTTCCTTAATATATTTAACGAGCGATCTAAGGCTTGCTGTCCGGCTTGTGCCCGTAAGATGTCTAACGATTCCGCTCGAGACGTCCTACCTTCTCCAATGGGGACATCCAAGACTTCAAGCGTTTCAGTCGCCGCCCCTGCTAGGTCAAAGGTCACAGCATAATCAGCAAGGTCCAGGAGCACCACTTCAGCCAGGGCCATGTTTTCGAATGTCGTTCCACTAATCTGCGTCATCATGCGTTCCTCACCCAATGTCACTGGCCCCGAATATTCCCGACTCGACAATATCACAAGAAGAAGGTGAGAGATTCCATGTTCCTGACCACGAGAAATGAGTTCTTGCTGAAGCTGTGCAGGTTGGGTTGAAGACGGCAAAGCGATCGGCACGACAGAGGAAACCCCACACTGTTGCATTAAAAACTCTTCGGTTCGTCGACTTAACGTTTCAAGGAAAGCCGGGGAAATCGCCGGGGCCGCACCGGGCCCTGTGGGATCGGAATGGACCACCAGCCCAATCCGTTGCAGTTGAGGCCACACTGGATCAGGCTGCTGATGTTGATATATCTGCGTTCCGAAGAGAGCATTCAGGCGAGGATGTGGGCCTTCCACACACCCCACCAGAATCACACAAAGAAAAAACCACAGCCTGACAAGGTTCGTTCTCACCTCAAGAAGACTTGTCCTTTTTCCACGCCTCTTCTAGATGCATGACAGCTTGGGCAATGGCATCCTGCCCCGAAACCCAACGAAGTGTTTCGAACGCATCCTCCTCAGAATTGGGATAAATTGGCGCCTGGGTTTGAGCACGACGCACAACTGGATACACATTGGATTCCATCGGTACCGCCAATCGTTCAAGTACCGCCCAAGCTTGCCCATCTGTATTCACCACCAGTTGGCCCGTTTGGGCGTCGAGTAAAGCCAATTCCAATCTGGCATAATTTTCGGCCCGATACCCCACTAACCAGCCACGTCCCCCGCCACCTTGCAGGGATCCTCCCAGGGGAAAGCGATCTGAAACTTCCAATTCTGAACTGGATAAAATGGCCAAGAGAAGATAGGGCACACCCTGCTCTTTCGCCAATGACACGAATTGGTCGGAAGACCCAGTTGGTTGGAGGGCCTCAGGATAAACTACAGTCACGAGCTGAATCGGTACTTGTTTCTCTAGTACAGATTGCAGGTGTTCACCGAGAACCTGAAGCGTACCGGGCTTCAAAGCGGGGGCTGACTTCTGAAACCCATGGTCGTTGATCACCACAAGAACTGCCGAAATCTTCGTCGTTGGGAGAGGGACTTTGGCAACCGTCGTGGCTTTCGACACGGGAACGGGTGTGAGATAGGCCGGAAGCCGCTTGGGGGTGTTGTCAATCGAACATCCACCTCCCGAAAAGAAAACCAATAACCCCATAAAAACGCTGATGTGACGCCACATGGTGAAGCCTCCATGGATTAGGGTACCATTTAAAACATGAGAAATTGTCACCCCGCCCGTGCTCAGTGTCAAGAAGAAAAAGGCAATAAGACTCGCTGTCAGACCCATCCAGCCCGTACTCGGCAAAGCCACAGGACTGTGGGCGCACGAAGCGTACACGGAGTACGTGAGCATGGCAAAAAGCCGAGAACACCGCTGGCGGACTTTTGCAACAGCCCCACATTCCAAAGACTTGCAACTCAGAAAACCTTCGGGTAGGGTAGGACTGTGTGCCTACCACTGATAAAAATCCTGCAATACAGTCTGCTTGGGTTTCTGGTTCTCCTGGTGGTTGCTTGCGACAAGATCACCCTTCCTCGCCTGGGATTTGACACCAAAGACGAACCACCCCTTCCACTGACCATCACCTATGCGTTTGATCAAAATCTTCTCAACTATACCCATACGGTCGATGCTTGCGGATTGCCCTATACCATTCCCGTAGGGCAAATCATTGCCAAAACATTTTTTGATGTTGGGCAAGATCGATTCGATGGGGTAAGAGCGGAGCCACCCATTGGGCAGGCACAAGGTGCTCCACCGAATGGCTACCGAATTGTGCTGAATCTGAATCACTTCGGATTTGACCCCGTTACCAAAACAGGCGAGGAAGACCGCTACATTGCTCGTGTGGACCTGCAAATGCAGGCCATCTATGAAGATGACCAAGGAATCGCCCTAGCGAAATCACCCTTGACCTATCACCACAAAGCTAGTCTCTGGACTCCAGAACTGTCCGGTCAATCCACTTCCTGTAGCACAGGGGCAATAGATGGGACAGTGGAGAATGCTGCTGAGACCTTGGCTAAAGACATGATCGGGGTGATCCCTCAGTTACTGCAACCCGCTCAATTCCCTGTGGCTCAACAACCGCCCACTGGCCAACTGCTTCCAGCCCAACCGGGCCTTCCCAAACCAACATCTCCGATTCCTCATACTCCTCACCCCTCTCCCCAAGCTATCGCTGAACCATCTGTCCAATTCCGTACCAAACTGGTGGATGCAAACAGGAATTTGATATTGGAGGGAGGCGAAGTTGTTGTTTTACTCGTTGAAACGACGAATGTCAGTAGCGCCAAGATTCCTTCCACCTATGTAGAACTACGGGGAAATCCCATCTTAGTGGAAGCCTTTAAACGAGTGGCACCCATACCAGTACCAATTGGCGCTCTTCAACCTGGAGAAAAACGGACCACAGAAATTCGAGGACGCATGCCCCAAGTCAGGGGCAAAACCAACGGCGAACTCATCATCGGTATTATCCTATCTGAAGGCTTTCCACCAGGTACCCATACGATTTTCGTTGAGATCCAACCACGTCTTTCACGAAAGAGACCAACTCGGTAGCACCGCTTTTTAAGGAGAGTAGGTTTTCCCCACGTATCATTTTCTAACCTTCCACCGCATAATCTTTAAGGGCCTGTTGAATAACTAGAAGTTTTCTCTAAATCGAACACGTTGGGAAAACACTATCTGATATCAACAGGACGAGGGAATGTTCAAAAAGGCCCGCTGGCTCACCCCCCCCAGCCCGTGCACGCCAAGACGTGCCATTTTCGGGCAAGGCCGCGAATTGCCTATCGCGTCCAGCAGGGCGCAACCGTTGTTTGCCCCCCCCGGAGCGTATGTGCCAGGACGTGAGGACGGCAAAGCGTTGAGAACACCGCTGGCGGCTTTTTTTATCGTTCTCCATCAAAAAACAAGATAAGCGTCAGGCTTCACCGAGATTCCAAAAACCAAGAGGAATATTGAGCAAAAAAAACCCCCGCTGGGTTCTCCCAGCGGGGGTTTTGAGGATAACGGGGAGGGTTATGTCCCCTTTAGTTTTTGAGTGTTACTTTCACTTAGAGCTTACAAACAACCCTTACAAGAGCGTGATGTATCTACCTCCCCTTTCCCCTCCTTACCAAGGAGGGGCAGAGGGCTAGATTCCCGCAAACAGATTGCGGGAATGACGAAATCAAACTAGAAGTTGATCCAGAGTTGGGTGTAGCCCCAGTTCTGGTCATCAGTCGCACCACCTACATCATTCTTGGTCAAATAATCTCCAGCAAAGAAGTGGCCGTAGCCAATCTGCCAGGCGACTTTGTTACCTTGGAAGAACAGGGTGTAGACCACATCGATCTCACCACCAAGTGATTTTTCGCTGTTTCCAGCTGGCGTTCTTTTAAACACGGCTTGATTGGCTCCATACCAATTGTCTGCCTCATTAGCCAAACGCATAATATGTCCACCAATTTCAAAATGACTTGATTTGGTGGGCCGGAGCTGCAGATTTCCACCATAGGTCAACATATTCTGCCAGGACATCCTGTCCATATAGCCAAAGTGAATATGGTTCGTGGGGAACAACTGGCTAAAAGTACCCCCGCATTTATTTCCCTTTGCAGCATTACAACTGCCATCGCCAGTTGCGTAATTGATTTCCGCACCGATTCGGGGTTGCATGGGCACAGACAACGTCACACCCGCATCTAAATGCAAGGCCAACGCATTAATACGTTCATTTCTGTTTCCATTGTTTACGCTGGATGGGCCCAATGACCCAAACTGCCAATAGCCTTCCCCTGTTACATCAACGATTCCTTTTTTCGTGGCTATCCGGCCACCAACGGTATGCCGGCTTTGGTTTTGCGGTTGTCCACCTGGAGGGCTTCCGCCCTGGATACTGGCACCGGTCGCCCCTGATTGACCACTAGCGCCACCATCCTCAAAGATCCAGGCCGGTTCAATCGCGATTCCGGCCAATTTCATCGGTAACCGCACAAACCAGATATCGCTATCGTAGGTATCGGCCGATGGAGTCGCGACTCCGCAACCTCCGGCGCTGTTGGCACAGTTCCCTTCAGCCACTCGTAACCAGCCAAGTTCAACCGGCACTTTTGCATGATTATAGCGAAGGGTCACCCCATCGAAGGCAAACCCGACATTATTCCAGTCAAAGTGCCCAAATATCCGGTGATTTCCCCAGACCATTAATTGACGGCCGGCCTTCAGGTCCAGATTGGGGGTCAGCAAATTCCTGACCAACATAAAACCCTGACGGAGGAACAAGTCCGATCCGGTGCCATTAGGATTGATGCCTCCGCTCCCCCCGTCAGGATCTGTTGTGCCCCAATTGTGAGAGACCTGCGGTTGCACAAAGAATACGACATCCGGAGAGATATCATAGTTAAATCCCAGCCGGATGAGCTGTTGCGTGAAGAACGTCGATTGATTATCGGCATTTTGAAATTTTTGTTTTCCGTTTGGCTGGGTGACAGGATTTTTTCCCACACCAAACCCCCCCTTGGATCGGAATTCCGGACGCACACGCATGTCACCGGAAATTGTGAGGTTCTTCAAGTCGAAGTCTTTGGCTTTGGGGGGATCGAATTTGTGATACGGGATTAAATTGGGAATGGCCCGGGGGACTGCCGGCACATTGGTGTTCTTGTCAGTCGCCGGAGTGGCTTTCCCCGCAAAGGTCGGATCAGCCGTTAAGAGGCTTGCTCCAAATGCACCGGTGAACACCAGCGCGGCTGCTACAAAACAAGGAATGAGTTTTTGTCTCATTTTCTCCTCCTGTTAGTTAAAATCCCATTAGGAGAATGACAAACGCTGTACCTGACCCAGAACCCCTTCTCCAATCGGCACGATTCATTTGTCCTCTCTCTGTCCTCTTTTAATTACCTTTTTCTTTCTTCTTTATTTGTACCCAGTACACTTACTTTGAAATAAGACAGTAAACCAAAACTGTTTTAACTGCGAAAGTAATGCCAGTCGCATCACATTCATCTAAGTTATTAAAAAATAATGTTTTTTATACGATGTTCCTGTATAGAACTGTACGTAAATTATCGCATGAATGCTACGATAGTTGCGAAAACCCCACACCAAGGAGTCAGTTCGTTCGCTCTGCGATACACACCCATGAACGGTTAGGAAACCGTTCTGAGGGAATTCTTGTTTCGTTACGAAATAGAGTGCCACATAACGGCGGATACACACCAGGAGACTGCTCTAAGAATTCCCTTCAACCCTATTCTGCCCTTTAGACCGGCTTTGAGCCTCCAGACTCCGTTGCCTGTTCTGTCGCACCTTTGATTTGCTCTTCTGCCTCTTTCATCGATGATTCCAAGTCCTGTTCAACCGCCTTAAACTCTTGTGTGATCATATTGATTTCTGGTTCGACCGATTGCCGAAGATCCTCTGTGGTCTCCTTAAACCCTTTCACAGCCTTGCCCAATTGCTTGCCCATTTCTGGTAACTCTTTGGGACCGAATAGCAGGAATGCAATGACCAATATGATCAGGACTTCCATTCCCCCTAAGCCAAACATAGTTCCACACCCCTACTGTTTTGTCAGTGAAAACTTGGCTGAAGTTTCGATTTGGTTGGATTCCACGCTGTCTGTCGCCGAGGCTTACGATGTTCACCCTACCAGCATTCCCTGTAAATTATCCCTGCTTCGATTGCGTTGATTCCACAGGCTGTTGCTCCCCAGGGTGAGGGGCAGGTTGAACAACCTCTGCCGTTTGTTGTTGGCTTGCCACTTGTTCGGGAGGAGGGGGTGGGGCTTGCCCGCCCTCCCCTTGATCATTGGGCGTCACATCCAATGCGTCGGCTTCGGCCACGGACTTTTTAAAGCCTTTGATCGCTTTGCCTAACCCTTCGCCCAATTGAGGAATTTTCCCCGCACCAAAAATAATCAACACAATGATGAGGATGAGCATGAGCTCCATCCATCCAAACGATCCAAACACTGGCTACCTCGTTTTGTTAAAAAAATGACAACACACTAAAAAAAGTCGCTGCAGTATAACCAACCCATTTCAGAAAATCTACCTTTAAATTTTCTCTAAGACTACCAAAAAAGCATTCTTCAAAAATTTCACTTTCCCTTACGTAATCACAATTGCCTGATCTCATTAGTCCTCCCGGTCATCACCGTACGGGGGAAGAAGGATTGAGAACCCGTGCCATAACCTTTGGATACAACCATTAGATAAAGAACGCCTGCATGGCGTTCTACTGCGAATCAGGAGGCGTAAAAAACATGTGCGTGTAATCTACAGGTTGGGAAGGGAGCTGCAACATGCCTTTGATGCCCTCAGAATCGTACCCCAATTTCTCCAACTCGGGCATGGCCTTCCAGATCTCGGCTTCCGTGAGATAGGCAATCGTATCCGGCACACCATGTTTCGGCAAGGATTGGATGAGGTTTTCCAACTCTTTTCGTTCCTTCGCCGGTGTGCTCTCAGAAATGGGAAATTCAATCTGACGTTGGTACGGAGATTGATAGGTTTGGTTAAGCGCTTGCAAAGTACGCAAAATTAACGCATCCAATTCCCAGGCCTGTTCTTTTGGGGGATACGGATGTGAGGCCAACACATCCATGACATTCAACACCTTGGTCCCCAAGCTTCGTCCCACATAGTCCCGTTGCGATTCAATGAGGCCCGTGTGAATGCCCAAATGCATGGCGACCTCTTGCACTAATGAGAAATTCACCATGAAACTGAACTGCCCGCCCTGAACGGTATAACAAGGCTTTTCCGGATCATTCAGCACTCGAGGATCAGCCGTACCGGCATCAAAACTACTAAATCCGACGGCGTCCTTGGTCAGGAGCCTCATCGCTTCCTGGAGACTCTGACAGGCTCCCACGTTATACGGCACCAACACTTCTTCATCGATGTTTTTGAGAAAATCGGACACGGTGCGCCGAAATGGGAACGCCTTGGATTCAATCGGATGGTATTCCCTCTCCCAAACAAGGTCTTCCAAAAAATTCGGGAGGGTTTTGAGCGTTTCGATATCCTTCTGGGTAAACGCTTCGATAAACTTCGGCCAATCAGGAAAATCCACCAACCGCTTTTCATTCAGATTCGGACGGAGTTGCTCTTCCTTCAGTTCCCCTTGCGTTCGCAACACCAGTTTGGTCGGCAACTCACTCCACAACTCGTTACAAATGATTCGATCCACGGTACCATTGGGAAAAGAGGCGAGATCCTCAATTGAGGTCAACTCAAAAGATACGCGCGCCAGGTGTTTGGCCAAATCCAGATTCTCTTTCGCCTGGGCCAACAAAACCGGTTCCCGCTCGATACAGATATAGTTGAGCCTCGGGAAAAACAGTCCGTCTTGATCTAATTCCTGGAGACGATCCAAAAAACAGGCAGCCAAGTTGCCATTACCAGCGCCCCATTCCATGATGGTCAGAGGAGTCGTAGACGTTTCCTCCTTGTTCGCCTTGGCCCGTTTGACACATTGCCGCCAATAATCCTCCGCCAGGGCAAACCCTAGGCGGTAATCCGCAGCCGCAAATGTTTGATAAAAGTCGCGAACCCGATGGCCCCACAGCCCATAAAATAACTGATTGATATGGGACTGCCATTTATCAACCGTTTGGAAATCCCCGACTAATTGAGGAAGCGCCTCGGGATCATTAGTTGTCGAAACACTCATAGGGCTAACCTATCCCTTCCTGTTCAAACATGAACGCTCAAGCCGTATAGCCATAAATAGATGAAAATGCGTAGAACAGCACAAAATTTTATCAAACCCCCTACGGTGCCGCAAGACAAGCAGGGGTTTGTTGAATACTTCAAAAAAATTTCAAATTCGTGAGACTTCCCAACCACCTCACGTGTCAGGTGGAAAGGGAGCTGTTCAAAAAGGCCCGTCCAGCAAGGCCGAAGGGCCGTTAGCGCGCGGAGCGTCCACGCAGTACGTGAGAACGATAACGGGCCGAGAACGCCGCTGGCGGACTTTTTCAACAGCTCCAGCAGGCATGTGCTTGACCTCACCCCTTAACCAGGAGTAGAGAAACCAAGAAATCAAAAATTGACCCTGAATCTATTAACAACATTCCCAGAGGCCCCTGTAAGGTACCCCCCCACTACCAAATTTGAGGCTTTTGACCTGTGGGCACCAAAGACAGCATGAACGACCTTGATCATTTCAACTCTGGCCTTTGCTCATGGGGACTTTTGGCTTGTGTACTGTTTTTTGGTCCTTCACCAATCTCCTGGGCTGAAGAACCTTCACCTGCTGATCCGCCACCCGTATTTCAACCCAATGAAATTCAACATGGGTTTGCAGAGTTTGATACGCCTCCGGATTTTTTCTCAGATGATCTCCCCGCCCCCTACGATACTTATGCCCACTCACCCAATCTCCCATCCTCAGACCACAAACCGGGCGGGCTGTTTCAGAATGTATTGTTTGCGGAAGATGTTGATGACGAACAGACACTCCGGCGCGGCCATATTTACACACCCATCAATCCCACAGAAACATTCCCGCCAGCCACCCAAGCCGTATATTTGGTTTTTTCGGTCTTTAAACATTATGCGCCTTACCAGATTATCGGCCAGCTTTTTCCTGAATCGGTAGAAGACTTGTCTCCTTCCCAATCGATAGATGAAGATCGGGCTGACCTTGCTACAGAGGATGAAAGTGGATTCCTCAAATTTTTTCCACCATCTGGTCAATGGAAGCCAGGGCAGTATCGGGTGGATATTTACGTGGGCTACCTGGTGAACACCAACAACAAAATGGGTACGATGCGATTCACCATTCGCTCGCCCTCTTCAATCGCGACTCCGGCCTCCTAGCTCCCTTCAGGAAGCTTTGCCCTCCCGCCCCCTGCCTTTGAGGTGAGATTTCTTGACTCAATTTCATAGTTCTAGTAAGGTGTTCAGCAGTTTACCCTAAGCAGAATTTTGGTCATTTTGGTGCAGGAATCTTTTGAAATTTCTCAAGGTTTTTTGATAGGCCTCTCTGACACTATCCACAGATTTTTACGGGGGACGCAGTGATAAAAAAAAGCGGTGGGTATCTTCTCCTATTTATTTTTATCGGCGGGTTATTGGGAAGTATCCTTGGCGAAATTCTTCAAGTGGTTTCCCCCCAGGGAACCGTGCAAAGCATTTTTGGTGAAGCCTTGAGTTTGGGGTTAGACCCACCCGTCACGGTCAATTTAGTCTTAATCAAATTCACACTCGGATTTCTTCTAAAAATCAACCTCCTCAGCGTGCTGGGGATGCTCTTAGGTGCCTACCTGTACAAACATATTTAAATGGAATATTTAAGGAGTTGGTGGAAAAATTTACAAAAATTAGGGTCGGACTCGAATTGATAAATGAACAATTAAAAAAGAATCATGTCGGCCGAATGTCCCGGGGCCGAAGCCAACCGCGCATCACAGGTCACCAAGGGGACATTGAGAACCTCCGCCAAAGCCACATAAACCGCATCATAGGCAGTGAAATTTTCACGCAACTCCCAAATGCGAGAGAGAAACGGTTCGTGGGAATATCGGATGAGAGGAAAGTCCAGAAAATCCTCAATCGCTTGGGCCGCCCGGTGATCGGTCAAAAGGTGAGAGTGAGAGTACCGTCGAAGGACTTGAGTCACTTCAAGATCCAACACATGCGGGACGTGGAACGATTCGCCCTCTACCAAAAATTGTTCCCGAACCTGTTGGCCCTTTGAGGTACTCAAGAGTTGCTCCAGCATAGCTGAAGCATCGAGGACGATCACCGGCCATTCCGTTCTTGCCGAAGCACCTCGGTCGGTGACATATCCACCTCCGCCGGCTCTCGCTGACGAAGTCGCTCACGCATTTCTAAAAGAGTCGGTCGTTCCGCAAATTCCCGAATGTGGCTCAAAAGGTAATCGGACAGGGAAAGCCCTTCCATGGCCGCCCGGGCTTTCAATTTTCGGTGCAACCTATCGGGAACATTTCTCAGTTGAATCATTTTTGACATGTTTCTAGCATACTTTCATGTGTAAAACATGTCAAGAGAATTACTATTACCAAATTGAAGGAATCAGAAATTTCACGGGCGAAGAAAGACGGAGGTTAGGCATAGCCATGACCTAACCATTGTGAAAGGAGTAATAGGCAAGAGGCAGACTCAATTTATTATTCCTCCTACCCCTAAAACAACCCAGAAAACTCCATAATTAAAGAAGAGTGGGGAAAAATAAATCTGTCCCAATTTTCACAGATACCTTTTTTTATATCATTTTCAACTCATTTACCAAAACCATATACGACAGGTTCCGAGCCACATGGTTTCCCTTTTTCAGACCTGCAGGAATCATTATTTATCTTTAAGCCTTGTGCCTGTGCTAACCGTTGGGAGGGAATAAAGGGGAAAAAGGCGATTTCTATCCCTTCACGAATATGTTCTCTAGAGAAATCCGCGAAGTTTTTAACAATGATTTTTGTTGATGTCCTCCCCCCTTTGGAGTTTGTAGAGGTAATCCAAACCTCCTTTACTTTTGAAGACTTGTTTCCCATTCAAAGGAAATTTACCATTCCAAATAAATATTCGTTCCATATAAAACGACTCTTCGACTAAGGACCAGTGAATGGGCGGGAGGGATATCTGCTGTATACCGCAATAATAAATAAAAAGGTTCCTGACACCTATTCTGACACCTATTCCAAGAAGATAAAAAATCTGTCCACTTTTTCTTTTTATTTATGGTTTCTTGAGTGGACCTTGCAACGTAGCGGATTTTGAAGGACATGTTGGGTTGAGAATAAGCTCAAGTTTCCAAAGTACGGTACCATTATGTTCACCAGTTCCATTAATAAATGACACCTTCCTAATAC
>JAZFZJ010000039.1:0-20584 GCA_036443915.1 Nitrospirales bacterium | reverse complement strand
GCTGCCGAAGTTCCTTCTTGGCTTTTTTCCAATCAAGAATTTTTTCCTGCTTTGCTTGGACTCTCTGTTCTGTTTCTTTTAAGACAGATTCATGCCATGCCGGAGATTGGATTGATTGGTCTTCGCTGGACAGATCCTCCCAAATGGCTTCCATGACTCGAAGTTTTTCTGCGCGAGACAACTGTTTGATTGCTATGATGTTTTCCATCGTTACCTCCCTTATGCCTTCTGACGTTGTGAGGCCTTTCTCATCATGTTTTCCATATTGTACTGGAAGGTTTCTCAAGTATCCATGAGAATTCTGTAGAATATGTGCTCCGAGACCGCGAAATCTTACTTTGAACAAACGAGAGTTGCCAGATTTCTGCTAATGAGGCACAGGGATGGCGAGGTTGCCAAGATGGATGCCCGATGACCAATGTCGGGCATGACAGCGGGGAGGGGTTCTGGTTCTACCTTCGAGACTTATCATTCTTCAAGAAAAGTCCTCGTCATTACAAAGGAGGGGGAAAAATCCAGGATGGGTTTCGGTCAAAGACCGCAAGAATGCTATGAGGAAATCCCCCTTAGTCCCCCTTTGTGAAAGGGGGAATGTTACTGTAGGCGTGACGAATGCTATTGAACTACTGGGGAGGGAGGAAAAAGAGATTCCTGCCAGTGACTGCAGGGATGACGGAGAAGAGAAGATGGAAGCCTGATTACTAACGTCAGGCATGACGGCATGGACGAACACGGGACTGGTTAATTTACAGCTTGGAGTTTGATGCGCAATGTGCGTTCTTTGTTATTTCGGCGTACGCCTAATTTAATGCGGTCACCGACCTTGTGCCGGTCTAAGATTGTCGCCAGGTCATCATATTTTCGAACAGTCTCGCCGTCTATTGAGATAATGACATCTCCTAAACGAATGCGTCCTGACCGAAGTTCTTCAAGACTTGTTAATCCGGCTTTTGCCGCCACGCTGCCAGGTTGAACACGGGCAATCACAATACCGGTGATTCCCCATCGACCGGCAATGGAATCGGGAATGAGGGTAATGCCTAATCCGGGTCGAATCACTTTTCCATATTGAATGAGTTGAGGCACGATGCGTTTGACAATACCGACAGGCACCGCAAAGCCAATTCCCGCAAAGGCTCCACTGGGGCTCATGATTTGTGTATTGACCCCAATTAATTTTCCTGAACTGTTTAGGAGTGGGCCTCCGGAATTGCCTGGATTGATCGCCGCGTCTGTTTGAATCACGCCTTCAATGGTGCGGTCATTGATCGATTTGATTGACCGACCCAATGCGCTGACGACTCCCGTCGTAAGTGTATGATCGAGACCAAACGGATTGCCAATGGCCAGGACATGTTGCCCCACTCGAAGATCTTGCGAATTCCCTATGTCGAGTGGATGGAGTTGTTTTTTTGAGGCTTTGATTTGCAGGACGGCTAAATCGTGATCGGGGTCCACACCGATCACTCGCGCGTCGTGCGTGGATTGATCGTCTAAGACTACCTGAATTGAATCAGCCCCATACACCACATGGAAATTGGTGACGATGTGTCCTTGGGTGTTCCAAATAAACCCTGAACCGGTTCCCTGTGGGACTTCAAAGGTATTCAGCGACCAGAGGTCGCGTCGAACAGCCGTGTTGGTGATATAGGACACTGATTTGGCGGCTTTTTCAAATACGGCACTGGTTTTGAGCTCTTCCGCGCTGAGTGTTTGATCCGAAATAAGATGGAGGAATGCAGGTGGTCCTTCGATGTTGGCCAGAGTGGGTTGAGCGGCGATGGCCATGCCTTGCAGCCCGTAGAGAAGCACGAGGAAGGAGAGAATCAATAAAGAGCGAATCCGTCGGTGCATGCTTATTCCGTATGAAAGCTAAGCTTGGGAAATGTGTCGATTCCTCGTTGGGGAGGGTGGGCACTCGCCATTATTCACCCATGATTTGTACGACGAGTTCACGGGTTCGCGCACGGGTATCAAAATCTATCAGAACGATCTGTTGCCAGGTGCCAAGAGTAAGCTTCCCTTGGACTACTGGAATGGTGAGGGATGGTCCTTGCAACTGCCCCCGCAAATGGGAATGGCCATTGTCTTCGCCCGGGTTTTTTGTGTTGTGCTCCCAATCGGCTTTGGGCGGGATGGTGGTATTCCAAAAGTTTTGTGTGTCGGCTCGAATACCTGGCTCGTCTTCGATGATCATGACGGCGGCAGTGGTATGTTTGACAAACAGCGTCAAGGTCCCGTTCAAAATACCTGCCTGACTTAAGAGGTTTTGCATGGATTGCGTGAGGTTTTCGATCTGAGAATCTCCCTGCATGGAGACGTGTAGAGAATGTGAGGAAATGGTCATGGGTAGCCTAGGCTGCAACGGAGGCGAGGTACCGCTGCTCGGCTGGCGAAAGCTTTCCCCCACGTGCTTGTCGGAGGATAGAGGTAAAGCGGCCTTCACGAGTCAACCGGCAAATCGTTCGAAATATTTCTTGGCTGACAATCTTTTGGTTGGTGAGTTGGCGGAGAAAGGTGAAGGCTGCTTGAAAGCTTTCTTCTGAACGGGCGTAATAATCTTGTCCACGTCGATGATTGCTATAAGCCTCGAGTTGTTCGCAGGCCACCAGAATTTCTCCGAGCTGATGAATCCAGCCAGCAGCCGTTTGTAGCTTTTCTGGATAATAATAGTAGAGCATGATTTTTTCCATCCAGGACGCCCAGGGAATGCCAATCGATTCCAGGTGAGCTTTCACTGGCCGAAGATTTTTCCTCAGGCGTCGAGCAAATCCCAAACGCATTTCGATATGGTCTTTGACGGCGGGTGTCAAATCCAACCCCTGTTCTTTTAAATTCGCTTTATATTGCTTAATAAAAGCGTGAGATTCTTTCCCATAGGGGGTTTGAGGATGTGCCGCTCGCCATTCCCGAGGTCTGGTTGGAATGCCTTGTTGCTTGGCCCACGACCAGATTTTTCCGAAGAGTCCAGGTTCTAAACCGGCTCGTCCCATGTCATGAAGCAGACAAGCGGCTTCAAATTGTTGAAGACGTGGGAGACCATGACCTAACTCTCTCGCGACACCGACACACATTCGAGCGGTTCGATGGGCATGGGCTTTATCATACCCGCGAAGAACTCTTTGGGGTTGAAGGGGATGAGGGATGTCATAAAATCTCAAGAGTGAGGAGACTTGAACCCGAGTGAGAACCGTATGGGAAGTTTGTAAAGCCGGTGCGAGTGACAATTCAAAGTGAGGTGTTGGCTTAATGCCTATGTCGAGGTGTACGAGTGATTACCAATAGGGTTATAAAGAATATCTCAGAATTGTCTAGAGGGTCAAGGAATCGAATGGAAAGCCATAGTTGCTAAGGACTTGCTAATCATGTCCGTCCCTACCTTGGCTTTTGGTAGCAAAGAGGCCCAACCAACATTGTGTATGATTTCATATAGGAATTTAAATCATACGAAGGTTCTTTAATGAGGGTTACGAGGGGAGTATTCCCCCTCTGCCTCACGTACCACCAGGGAATGTTTAAAAAGGCCTGCTCTTTTACCCGCCCCATCCGGATGCGCCAAGATGCGCCTGACTCGGGTGAGGCCGCAAGACTGCTTACAGCGGCCCGTAAAGTACGACCGCTTTTTGGCGCGGAGTAATCAAGGGAGTATGTGACCACGATGAAGTGTCGACCTGCCTGCGCGTAGCCGCTTCGGCGAAGGCAGGGAACGCTGTTGACTGGCTTTTCCCACATTCCCCATATTGATCTTGAATGGCGAGGCTGGGCTGATAGGACCCAGAATAAGAATTCTGACAATTTTCAAACATTTTTCTAGAAAATTCAAGTATGATCAATACGTTACAAGATGCGTGTTGGGTTTATGAGAAATCCGTTTCATTTGGTGAAACAATGCTAAATTCGTTGAGGATTGCTTCGTGAGGTTTTCGGTGAAGAAAACAGTCATGTGGGGAGGCATGGGTGCCCTGGTTCTCATTGGTACTTTAATTGTACTTCCCTTGTTTTTGAATCACGAGTATTTGCAGGGGCTTGCCTTGAAGCAATTACAACAGACGTTCGGTCCCCACGTCCGAGTGGGGCTAACGTCGTTGGCCTTATTTCCTCAACCTCATTTTGTGGTATCCGACATTGTGGTGAAAGAACAGCCGGAGTCACATGCTGTTTTTCGCGCACAATCCATGAGTTTAAAGTTAGAGGTCGGACAATTAATTCGGAGAAATATTGTGGTCAGGGAATTTATCCTCGATCACCCTGAAATCGAACTTTATCGTGATACTGCTGGAGAATGGCGTTTTCTAGGGCATTCCACTCATGAGTCCCCACTTTCCTCCCTGGCGGCGTTTTTGGTGAGGGGGAAATTTGTCGTGACGGAAGGCAAAGTTATCGTTATTGATGAGTCGCCAACCGATGCCGTTCGAGGGGTGATCTTAGAGGACGTGGCCTTTGTATCGGAAACATCTCATGAAGACGTGTCGGTTGTGTCAACCCTGGCTCTGTCTGGAAAACTTCGACAAGCTCATGAAGTCGTTCAATTTGGGATAAATGGAAAATTTGATATCGAGTTGAGGGGACCTTTGTCTTCTCTTGAGCCGAGTTCCCTGGCATTTGAGCAAGTCAGGTTTTCTGGCCATGTGGTAGTCGACAATGTCGCGTTTCAGCAATTAGCAGAGTACCTCCCAAACGGGGAGTCCTTTTTACAGCTGCCTGGAACGCTGAATGTAGCCTCTCAAGTCGAATGGGTGAGTCATGGGAGGGGTTCTCAACTCCATTTGTCGAATATTGCACTGGCGAGTGGGGCATTCACACTTGCTGGTAGTGCCAATGTCGAAGAGTTGGAAGATGGCAACCGTGTGATGACCCTTTCCATACGATCTCCTCCTAACCTTGATCTGGACCTTATTCGACGTGTTATGCCCCGTGTTTGGATCCCAAATGACCTTGTGGCTGTGTGGATTAAGGGGGAATGGGGAGGGGAATTGGAAATTGTTGAAGCGAGGATTACTGGTTCTACCCGTGAAGATGTGGGGACTTCGGTGGCAGGAACGTTTCGCATACAAAACGGATTTTTCTCACTTCCTGGATGGCCGAGAACCGAGAATATTCGTGGAACTGTCGTGGTAGATCCAGATCGTGTTCAATTATCAGATGTTCATGGTACATACGATGGAATTCCCGTAGATGTGACACAAGGGGTGGTGTTATTCAACGATTCCGGACCATTGGCGGATGTGGAAATTCAAGCCCCAGTTCCTGCGGAGAAAGTGTGGAATTTTGTGCATCATCTTGGAGGCTCACATTCTGACTTCAAGGTCTTGAATTCCTGGAAGGTGTCTCAGGGAAGTGGCAGGCTTCGCCTTCGGTTTGCCGGCAATATTTTTGATGTGCAGGGACTCACCTTTCAGAATGGGGACTATCAGCCTCAGGATGTGGTTTTGCGAATACCTGGCTTACCGCATGATCTGTCTGATACGCGTGGCAAGTTCATTTTTTCGCCGGATAGCACTGTGTTAGAAGGTATTCAAGGGTCTATCGGCATCTTTCCCTTCGCAATAAGTGGGACCCTTGTCCATCAAAGAGAGCCACGTTTTGAACCACTCAACATCATCGCCGGATTTGCCGGGAAAGATTTGCTGGAACGTTCGGACCAAACACAGAATGAATCCGGTGTACAGATCGAAGGCCCCCTAAAAGTCTCGTTGACTCTGAAAGGGCCCGTGAGCCACCCCAAGATAACCGGGACGGTCGAAGGGGAAAGTGCCATGATTCAGATTCCCTCAATCCTCAAGAAAGATGCTGGCCAAGCAGGAATTTTAGAGTTTGACGGACAATTTCATTCTGGGGGCACGGTTCAGTTTGAACGCGTTGAATTAATAATGTTACCTCTTCATTTCCGGGGCCAGGGCGGCATCCGTTTTCGCCCGGTTTGGGCCTGGGAAGGTCGGCTGGATTCTGGGCCCATTTATGTTGGATTACTCCCTGAGGGGATTCGAGTGTTAGGCGATGTGATTCAGTCAGGAATTTTAGAGATTCAATTAAGAGGGAGCGGCCATGGAATGGATTGGACTCGGTGGAATGCCAAAGGATGGGTGGCTCTGACGGAAGGCGTGATGACCCTTCCAGGTATCCAGGATCCCTTGTCCAATCTGTTTGTTCGCTTAAAAGTAGATAAGGATGTATTAGGTTTGAAGCGCATGGAATTTCGAATGAAGAAGAGTGAAGCCGTGATCACAGGGTTTATGAAAAATTGGAAAAATGCTCCACAGGTGAGTGTCCACCTGAAGGCACCACGATTCGATATCGATTTACTCATTCCTAAGGCGAAACAGTCTGTGCTTCGAGATGGTATTGAATGGTTAGCCCACCATGGAACCTTGGAAGGTTCTGTCTTTGTCGATCGTCCTACTTATAAAACCTTTTCTGGCAGAAAATTATCGGCCAAACTTAAAATTCATGACAACCTGGTTTCAATCGATAACGTCCAAGCCATGATTGAGGAAACAGGATCTGTGAGTGGGCGATTCTTCATTCATCTCCCACCAGGAAAATCAGCAGCCATGCGGGCCTCATTTCAGGCCAAAAACCTGCCTTTTGATAAGATGTTGAAAGTACTAGGAGATGAACGTCGAGTGGTGACAGGGGATATGAATATTCGGGGGATGATTCAAGGCCATGGTCGAGATAGGAGAGGAATTATTCCTACATTGAATGGAGGGATGGAATTTTCACTGCGCCAAGGAAATATTCGACAGGGTAGTATCCTTCCAAAAATTCTCAGGCTCCTGAATCTCCCTCATGTTCTTCGTGGGAAAGTGAACTTCAACCAGGAGGGCTTTCCATTTGAACATGTTTCATCCACACTTACAATTAAAGAAGGAAATTTTTCTACAAAAAATTTCTACTTACATAGTCCGATCATGAAAACTGCGGCAGTAGGAATCTATAACCTGGAACGTGATCAATTGGATGGGGTCATTGCTGTGAGTCCCTTTGGAGCCTATTTCGACGTATTAAAAAAAATCCCTCTCTTTGGGAATATTTTCCCTGGCGATCGGACGGGAATGGCCACTGCCATGTTCAACGTGGCCGGACCCTTGGTTGACCCCGACATTGTCTATATGCCGGAAGAATCGTTTAAAGCTGGCTTTACAGGTCAGGCTCAATTGGCCTTTGAGGTGTTGAAAAATACGGTTAGGATGCCGGTGGAGTTCTTGAGTAGCTCAAAGGAAGATTCCACTTCGCTTCCCTTAAAATGAAAGCCTATGGGTCCCATTCCCACAAATACGACGTTTTCCATTTTAGGGATTGGTGGAAAATTTAAAATTCTTACAAGATCGGACATACAAGGAAAGCTAATCATCCTGTTAGATTTGATTGAAATATGGATGTAACTTCCGTCGATTATATTCATGGCTGACAGACGTTCTGTGGGAAAAGAAGCTGCATTTGATGAAATGATCGGAACAGACTGCGAAGGAGATGGTATACACCGAAAAATCAGTAGAGAGACGTCATTCTTACAAGAGCGTCTTCAGGCCCGAAAGGATTGGGGAATAGAAACAGGAGATGAAAGGATAATGCCATGATTCCAACTGTGCAATGGAAAGATGATCGGGTGATCATTCTCGATCAATCGGCCCTCCCTGCAGATGTTCGTTTCTTGGAGTGTGAGGGGTACATGTGTGTGGCTGATGCGATCCGGGAGTTAAAGGTGAGAGGCGCTCCGGCCATTGGAGTGACGGCTGCCCTGGGTATTGCGTTGGGAGCAAAACAGTATACTGAGGATGATCTAGATGGATTTCGAAACTATTTTGAACATGTGTGTGGGACGTTGGCGGCCACCAGACCCACTGCCGTAAACCTTTTCTGGGCCATTGATCGTATGAAACGGGTTCTTACAGAGGGTTCCTCCCATTCTATTGCAGAATGGCAACAGCGGCTGCAAGAGGAAGCGTTGGCTATTCTTGAAGAAGATGTACGGGTTAACCGAGCGATAGGACAGTATGGCTCGGCCATTATTCGGCATGGGGATCATATTTTAACGCACTGCAACGCGGGAGCGTTAGCTACCGCCGGATATGGAACAGCCTTGGGGGTGGTGAGGGCCGCTTGGGAACAAGGAAAGAACATTCGAGTGTATGCAGATGAAACGCGTCCTGTGCTTCAAGGGGCGCGGCTTACGGCTTGGGAGCTTCAACAAGACGGCATTCCCGTAACCCTTATTACGGATAATGCGGCCGGGGCGCTGATGAAAAAACAGGGGATCCAATGTTGCGTAGTGGGTGCGGATCGAATAGCCGCCAATGGGGATGTCGCGAATAAGATCGGAACCTATTCGGTTGCCGTGTTAGCTAAAGCTCATGGGATACCCTTTTACGTGGCGGCGCCATTCTCGACAATTGATATGCAGACGCCCAATGGAGAAGGGATCCCAATTGAAGAACGAAGGGCAACGGAAGTGACGCATCTCCATGATAAGCAGATCATTGCTCCTCAGGGTATTGACGTGTGGAATCCTGCTTTTGACGTGACCCCTGCCGCGTTCATTACCGGCATTATTACCGAACGAGGTATATTTTCTCCACATGAATTGCCTGAGCAGAAACCGGGATAGGGTTCCAAGGATTACATCGGTTAGAGAATCTGACTTAAGACTCTGGAAAGATCGAGCAGGTTATAGGGTTTGGCAATGAAACCAGAAAACCCAAATTGGCTGAAACGCGCCATCACTGGGTCATTGGAATAACCACTCGAAACGATCACTTTAGCGTCGGGATGATGTGATTTAATTTGTCGTAAGGTCTCTTTCCCCCCCATCCCGCCTGGAATGGTGAGGTCTAATATCGCGGCAATGAACGGAGTGCCTTTCTGCAGGGCTTGATTGTAGAAGGCCAAAGCCTGTTCCCCATCATTCGCAAAATCGACGTCGAACCCCAGGTGTTGGAGCATTTTTCCTAACACATCTCGGATTTCTTCTTCATCATCCATCACTAAAATTCGGCCGGTTCCGTAGACAAGATTTTCTACCGTGTCTTCGGGGGCCGACTGTATAGTAGCCGAGGCCGGGAGATACAACGTAAAACAGGTACCTATTCCCAATGAGGAGGAGACCGCAATGTGTCCTTCGTGGCGTTTGACTATTGAATAGGTGGTAGCTAACCCCAGGCCGCTACCTTTTTGCTTGGTGGTAAAGTAGGGGTCGAAGATTTTCTGAATGTGGTCTTGCGGAATGCCAATGCCCTGGTCTGTCACGGCAACCCGAACATAGTTGCCGGGTTTCAGCGGAAGATCGGCAGAGACGGGTACAGGATAATTGTCGACATGGACTTCAAGCATTCCTCCTTCAGGCATGGCTTGGTCGCCATTGATGACGAGATTTTGTATGACTTGGCTAATTTGACCTTCGTCGACCACAACCGGCCAAATGTCATCAGGGAGATCCATGGTACAGCGTGTGTGGGAACCGCGTAAGGCAAACTCAACGGTATCGGTAATAATAGAGGCGATCGAGGTTGTACTTTTGACGGGGGCTCCACCCTTCGCAAAAGTCAAAAGTTGTTTGGTGAGATCGCGGGCACGCAGACAGGCTTTTTCCGCGGCGGTTAGCCGTTCAACGACGGTCTCACCGCTCGATGAGGGGTTTTTGACCGTAACCATTTTGGCCAATCCGATGTTGGCAAAGACAGAGGTTAAGATATTATTGAAATCATGGGCGATTCCCCCGGCGAGTAACCCAACGGACTCGAGTTTGGTTGCGCGTAGCCGTTCTTCTTCCAATCTTTTTCGTTCTGAAATGTCGCGTGCCACGATGACGCTCACAATCGTCCCAACACTCGTGCGGAAAGGATGGATGTGACTCTCAAACCACCGCCATTCTGATTGTTTGGTTTGTATTCGGCAGACCATATCGATTTCAAGCAGCGACCCGACATTTTTATGAAAGGAATCAGACAACGAGTGTCGTTCTTCGGGATGCACAAAATCAAAAAAACTTTTCTCTAACATGTCCGTCGGCCCATAGCCTAAGACTTCATGACAGTTAGGGCTGACATATTTGCATGTTCCAGTGGTGCTTGTTTCAATGATTAAATCGTAGGCGTTTTCCATAATGGCGCGATACCGTTGTTCACTATCGCGTAAGGCATCTTCAGTCTTCTTCCTTTGGAGTTCACTAGCGGCTCTAGCGGCAAATAATTGGACAATAGATTTGGCCACATGAACATGGCGAATCGGCTCGGGGCTTAGTACGAGAAGAAGACCAATGATTTGCCCAGCTTGTCCTCGCAGGGCATTTCCCATGTAGCTTGTCACCGGCCATGAAGAAGGAAGGAAATTGGGGGGAAAGAGTGGAGACGAAATATTGTTCCAGGTACATCCCTTCACGTTCAGAAGTTCATCAAAGAGGGTATGGGGTGGAGTCCAGGAAAAATTTTCCAAATAAGTCCCGTTTGCCCAGATAGCGACGGTTTGGGTGTGAGGCTGTGCAGAGTTGGGCAGGTCGGCCAGAATGGCATAGGGGACATTGAGAGCCTGACACAAATCTTTGACCAAGGATCGGAGAAAGGCAATGCTGCCTGGAGCATGGTCACTCTGAGTTATCTTCCTTAACGCTTCTTCAATACGTTTACGGTCTGTAATGTTTTTCACCACAGAAATGGCACCCCACTGTTTCCCGTGGGAATCGAAGAGCGGATAACAGGAGACCAGGAAAAATCCGGGAATTGCTGGTAGGGCTGTTTCCACGACAGCCGAGAGGGCACCGGCTAAGACGGTTTCCCAGGGTGGGGGACTTTGGGGAACGGCCGCCCCATAATAGGGGAGGTGATAAGGGTGCCCCACGAGCGGTCCAGTTTGCGGTTCGACTTGATCTCTAATCGCTCGATTGGCCCAGACAATGATTCCATTGTGGTCTAAGATCATGACATGATCCGTTAACGCATCAAAGGCTTGCTCCCATTTTTCGGTGGACTGTGGGTGAGTCACATGTGTGGATTGTTGAATGGTCTTACTCATGGTGTCTTGGACCTATCGAATATCTGTTTATTTCTTCACCATCAAACAAAGTGAATAGAGAGTTTCTACCAGACGACCTTAGCAAACAACTCGGCTAATTGTGGATCTAGGCTCTTTCCGGCCTCCCGACGAATATTTTCTCGTGCTTCCGGGACGGGCATGGCGATATGTTCTCCATCTCCCGTGACATAATTATCAAATATATTGGCTAATCCGACGATTCGGGCAGGGAATGGAATCTGATCGCCTTCTAACCCTTCAGGGAATCCAGTTCCATCAAATTTTTCATGATGGTAACGAATAATCTCTGCGACGGTAGGTTGAAAGGGAAGGCCAGTAACCAGTTGTGCTCCGATAACGGGGTGACATTTCAGTAATTCTTGATCTTGATCAGACAGTGACTGCTGCCCGGCTATGAGCCGATCGTGAATTCCGATCTTTCCAATATCGTGCAAATAGGCTCCCAGATGAATCGCATCCTTGTCATCTTGAGATAGGTGAAGATGTTCAGTGAGGAGAGAGGAATAAAAATTCACGCGGCTAGCATGTTGAACCAGTTCGGGATGTTTGGCGCTCAGCAGTGTTTCAATATTTGCCTTGGCGGTCTGAACATCAATTCCCGATGCCCAAAGGTTCCCAAATGCCTGCAGCGCTCCCTGAAGGGATAACACTCGCTTTCGGCGCTCAAGAGTCTTTTTAATGACTTCTAACAGGTCCGAGACGTTAAAAGGTTTGAGGATATAGGCAGCCACGCCATGCCGGATGGCATCGATGGCCGACTGCAGGGTGCCATAGCCGGTAATGATCACAACATCCACGTCTTTCCCCTCTTTCCGGATCTCGGACAAGAGATCTGTGCCGGGGTGATCTGGCAGTTTTAAATCTAAGGTGACCAGATCAATGGGGTGGGTTTTGAGGATTTGCTGTGCAACTTCGGCTCGATCGACCGTAAAGAGATTGAAGTAGGGGGAGAGAATAAGTTTTAAAGCCTCTCGAGGGCCTTCCTCGTCCTCAACAATTAAAATATTGGCTTGAGCGACGGAAGATTCAGTTTCAATTCGATTCATTCACAACTCCTTTCCCAGAAACCGCGGCGCATGAAGACAAAAAATGAAATGATTATTCAACAGGGAACAGAACAGGCGTTTCCTGGAGAAGGTGAAGAACCCTCGTGTCATGGAAGATAATCGGATTTTTTTGTGTAACACCTCCTGGTTATGAGGGAAATTTCCCCTTTTTTTATGTAGTGTGCAGAAGGATTCTGGCACACTTGAAAAAGAAAAGCTATTTATGCGTGGTCGGATTGTAAATGAAAGGCCCTATTTTTGACAGTCAGATCCTGAAATAGCTGCCTGAACAAATCTTTGGCCACAAGATTGGTCAGTTGTTCAACATCCTTAGGATCAAACACGGCAACGGAATCCGTCCCATTTGCCCCCAATACCATCCTGATGGTACTCCCATCCACGGTATTTTTCGCTTCAAACCGTACTTTCATTGTAACGGCAATGTCGGTAAAGCCAAAGCCACTTTTGGCATTGGCTTCTAACGATAACACATCTCCCGTTAAGATCACATCGATAGGGGTATCGGCACCGTCTGCCACGGGCTCGCTTCCGGACGCACGCCATTTTCGTTGTTGCAGGTACTCGATGGCGAGATTGGCTATGCCTTCGCTAACCTTTCCATTCCAGGCGTTAAAGTGAGTGGTCCCTCCCCAGAAATGGGTACGGGTTCCAATACGATGTTGTTGTGGCCGGATATCCCGAAAAGGTTCAACCACAATAATCAGATTATCCTCCTGAATAGCTTCTGTTTTGGTGGAAGCAAATGTAAGGGCGTGAGGATCAAAGTTGATGGTTTGTCCAGTTCCCTGGCATCCCACAAACAGCATGCTCGTTACCATGATTGCCATAGGCCATGTGGATTGTGTGTTCACTCGATGGTCCTCCATGTGTTGTCGTCAATGAGGTGCACGATGTAGAAGGCGATTACCATAACCGGAGGGGGATCCGATAGAGCATCCAGGTTAGGGCAAGGTGAATATTCTTCGGATTTATAGGAAGGATACTCAAAATAGCGCCTTTTTTCTAGTCCGTGCCTGATTTGCCTATGGATGAAGCGTGAGCCAGGTATCTGCATCAGACAGGAACTGAATGGGCTACCTTGACTTTCCGGCAAATCCCTTGACACTATCATCCACCTATTTATTGAATTGGTCAAAGGTTTTTTTCATGTGGAAACAAAATTTTCTTTTTCGAGACGAGGGTGCCGTTCCATTGGAACAAACTGAAAATGAATTATTTCATGATACGGATCCGGCGATAGACAGTTCTGGATTGCATATGGATAAATATATTTCCGTCTGGCTTCAAGGGGATGGGGATGAGCATGGACCCACGGCTTATACTACCGTATATGTTCGGACAGCCACGTTAGACTCTCAGAAAGGGGTCGGATTTCTCCAACCACTTCAGGGGCGTACCCACCAAATAAAATCCATGTTGTCTTCAAAACAAAAAACGTATCTCCGCCATTGGTTATCCAGTACGCATCCTCAGGCTTGGGAGGAAGCTGGCGATCATTTTCAGGCCATTTTTTCTGAAAATTAACATTAGGAACAGGGTAGGTTTGGGGAAACGGTTGCAAGTTCTTTGAATGAAAAATTAAAGTATTTCATTAAATATAGGTCTATTGGGGTTGCTGAACTCGCATGGATATTCAAACAGATGTTGTCATCATTGGAGCTGGGGGAGGGGGAGCCGTTCTTGGTATCGTTTTGGCCAGAAAGGGGATTCCTAATTTGGTGTTGGAACAAGCCTCCGGTCCCCCACAAGGATTGCGGGGCGAAATTCTTCAACCCAATGGGCAGGAACTTCTTCATAAGCTGGGCCTCTTGGATGCCCTTCCATCCCATGCGTACCTGCCCGTGAGATTTTTTCACTTCCGCAAGAGCGGAGGCACTCGTCTCTGCACTATTGATTATGCCATGTTGCCCCCACCCTTTAATCGTGCTCTGGTGATGTGGCCCAATATCGTCCATCACACTATTCTGGACTGTCTTCAAAAAGAGAATGAAAAGGGGCTTCGGTTTGGAGCCACGTTCAAATCTCTTTTACGAAAGGGGAAACACATTATCGGTGTGGAGGCGGATATTAATGGAGCTTCTCTCAAAATTGGGGCAAAGGTAGTCGTGGGAGCCGATGGCCCTTTTTCACACGTTCGTGAAGATATGGGCCTTCCCACCTCTCTCCATCGGTACAAAGAAAGTTATTTAATCGCGCAATTAGAATCTTCGCAACAACTCGATGAAGCGCAATACTATGTGGGGAACAAAACTATTTTGGGGATTTTCCCGGCCGCCGGTCAAAAGGTTTATGCCTTTTATATGGTCTCCTCCAATGCACTCCCCCAGCTTCAGACTAAGGGTATTGTGACTCTTCGCGAGAAATGGAAAGCCATTGCTCCTGAATTCGCCCCCCTCTTTGATTCGTTCGTGGACTGGAATCAAACGGCCTATATGGGAACGGGGAGAGTGCGGGCCAAAACTTGGGTAGCTGATGGGGCGGTGGTCATGGGAGATGCTGCCCATGGGATGAACCCTCATGCTTCTCAGGGGCGGATGCAAGCCATGGTGGATGCGGTGACGCTGGCCTCGGTTCTGGAGGAGTGTCAACGAACACAGGATTGGTCGGCCCAGGCCTTGAAACCATTTGAAACAGCACGTCGACCTCAGGTGACGATGTTGCAAAGATTAGCAGACGAAGAGGTGTTTTTCTGGAATACCGGAAATCCTGTGTTGGGAATGTTACGAGACCGAGTCTTTGCCACCATGGATACCAATCGACGCTTGCAATACCAAGTCCTCTCGGCCACGGCGGGTTTGCGGACCACGGCACCATTCGGATGGATGGATCGATTTCAGGCTGCGGGCCTGCTCCCTGATCCACGTGCGGATCAGGTTCCCATTCATGCACAGCTTGCCTAAGACCGTCACGAATACGACTTTTACCTAAAAAACATACCCTTTTAGCGAGTGTTTCATTATGTCAACGTCCCATTTGCATTCGTTGAATCTTCCTGAAGATGTGCAGGAGAGGCTTGAACAATACGTTGCCCTGGTCAACAAAGATTGGCAAGCCGATCTGGAGGGGTTCCTCCTCTTTGGCAGCGCCGCCAGGGGAGATTTTGTGGTGGGTCGGTCGAACATCAACATGTTATTCCTGGTTCGACAATTATCGGTGGAATTACTTCAGCGTGGAGGACGCCTCCATCGCCAATGGGGGAAACATCAATTTATTGCCCCGCTTATGATGACGTCGGAAGACTTACAGCGATCCTGTCATCTCTTTCCCCTTGAATTTTTGCAAATGAAAGATAGTCATGTGTTATTGGCTGGTCGAGATCCTTTTTCGGAATGGCCAGTCGATGACAAGCAATTAGGGTGGCAATGCGAGCAGGAAATCATGGCCAATCTGTTACGACTTCGGCAACGTTTCGTAGAAGGGGAGGGGAGGCCCGAAGCCATTCAGGCCTTGCTCATCCTTTCAATCACTTCGGTCATTCCCTGTTTGCGAGGCTTAGATTGGATAAGAAGGCATTCATCCACCGGAACGGATAGGCAAATTCTTGAGCGCCTTCCGCAATCTTTGGAATTTGAATCAACCGTATTATTAGAGGTGCTTCAGATGAAAAGAGGATTAAGTAGCCCCGGCTCTTTTGAGTGGAGTAACCTGTATCAACGATACCTGCAAACGCTCGAATTACTGGGTAGGCGGGTAGAGGTCATGCGAAAAGAGAGTTGAATGAAATGAGTACTCTAAAAGGTTGGATGGGTGTCCTAATAGGGATGGTCGTGGCCGCAACTCCGGCAATCGCTTGGGGGATGACTCCGCAGGAGCAGAATCTCCCAACTCCTTTGGGCTATGTCAGCGACTATGCCAATCTACTCGATACCGGATGGCACAAACAAATTCGCTCGGTGTGCAAAGATCTCGAAACCAATACTGGAGTTGAAATGCTGGTCGTGACCCTTGAGACCATTCAACCCTTTCAACATGCCCAAGCGTATGCCTCACGTCTTTATGCCGCGTGGCGTATTGGCACAGCCCAACAGGAAAAAGGGATTTTGTTACTCATTGCCGTACAAGAACAGCAAGGTGTGGTGGTGGTTGGGAAAAATCTGTTGGGCGTTGTGACTCCCCCCCAATTGGATGCACTCTCCCAGAAATTTTTGTTGCCCATGTTTCGTTCCGGGGAGCATGGGATGAATATTTATCGTTCTGCCTTGTCACTCGCCTCTCTCGCAGCGCAGGCACCTATTCAGTCACCAACGGAAAAACCCAAACGCTCAGCCGGATTTTGGATGAATCTCGTGGCCGTCTTTCTTATGGTCTATGCGTTGTGGCGGTTCACTCGCCCTGAGCGTCGCCACCCCTTTCCCCGTTGGAAAAAAGGAGAATATTGGGGAATAGGACAAGGGGGGTATAAGGGAAACTTTGGAGGATTTGGCGGGGGGACCGGTGGGCAGGGTTTACGCTAATTTCTGATTGGCAATGGTGCCTTGCTGCTTGATCTGTTAGCTTCTTTTTAATGAGCCCCTTACGTTCTCCTCCAAAATTCTTTCAAGAATGTGGAATTTGGAATTTCCCTCTTCAGGGGTTGTACCAAATTGGTGAGGTATAGGCCCGTTCTTGGGTGATCATCGGGACCTCTGGAGACATCTTGACGTTGTAATGCTTCGCGTCGTACGCGGTCCAACGGGGTGTAGGAATCTCGATCACTCGGGCATAGTACACGGCGCGTAGTGAGGGATCAAAGTCGGGATCTTTCCAAACGGTCATCAGTTCAGGGTCGCCAATGGTGTTCGTCCAAGTTGCGTTGGCCACATCTACCGTGTCGCCGACGGGAGGGAGTTGACCTTTAGCGTTGAGCTGCCGGTGATCGGCATCACTCCAGGCCACGTCATACACCTTTTCATGACGTTCTCCTTTACGATCTAACCATCCTTTGACGATTTGAATGCGGTCAAGATTTCCCGAGAGGGGATCTTTAAGTGCCGCCACCAGAAAGGTGGGGGCTTTCCCATCTGGTGGCTTGGTGAGGTCTCCGCCCATGGGCACACCCTTGCGATATCCCACCGATGCAGGTAGACGATTGTGAGCATCGGCATCCGTAAAATTCCAACCGCCAAAAAAACGGACCAGCATGCGTGGCCCGGTTGTGGCATAGGTCTCTTTGCGCATCATGGCATCCCAAATGGCTTCACGGGTATTTTCGATGGCCCACACTCCCGCATATCCAGAAGCAACCATCGACCACCCCTCGTAGGCTTTGTCCCCGAGCTTAGCCATGGGATGCGCCCACCGTTTGGCGCTGGGTTCAGCACCAGAATGTTTACCAAAAAAATTTTCCTCTTCTGCGGTGGCAAGGCCGGTGTGGCTATCTGTGGCCCCAATCATCCCGAATTTGTACGGGTTGACCCCAAGGTCTTGTTCGATCTGTAAGCCGAGTTGAAGAGCCGAACGAGCATACTCATACTGCAACATACTTTTCTTCTTAGCCACACTGAGGTCCAGGTTGCCCTGATCCCAGGTTTCGTAATCGGCGAAATCATCGTTTGGGGACAAGAACGGATGGGCCTCACCGTCACCCTTTATTTGAGTGGCTTCATACAGGGGTTCCCACTTGGCCCGAGTCTGAGCGTATTCCAAGTCAACCGGTTTTCCGGTAAACGATTCAACCATGGGAAACATGATCCCGTTAGAGAGGTTTCCGTTATGGGCAATGGCCAACACCTTGCCACCGGTTTTATCCTCATACGTTTGCATCCATTTCCAGAGATCACGGGGATTATCACTACCCAGTGGTTTAAGGGCGGTATAGGGCTCCATGCGTGATGCCTTAGCTGCTCCGTCCCGATAAATGAGGACACGATGCAGATTGTTTCCGCCCGTGTTAGACGTCCACTCATAACCAATGAATGCGGTGAAATGCCCCGGGTCATTGTAGGTTTCAGCGGCCTTGATCGTTTTTTCCCAAGCGGATCCGTAGGCTTGGGTACCCGGCAGGGAGGCCAGGGCAGGGGGAAATTTGTTCTGGCTAAAGGCGACAATGATCTCAACGGCAGCCTTCACGCCTTCTTGCCCACCGGCCTGAATCATGTCATACCACTTCTTGCCAGTCGGATCGGCTAACAACGATGGCTCCCCTGAATGGAGTCGAGGGAAAAAGCCCATGTTGTCAGAATGATCGGCCACCACCAAAAAGTCCAGGGGTCTGGAAAGTTTCACTTTGAGTCCGGTCGAGGAGGTCAACTCTTCTCCCCGGGCAAAACGGTAGGCGTCTACAGGTTGCAGACGAGCCCCAAAAGCGCCAGCATCCATGGACATGCCAGTATGCACGTGTGTATCGCCCCAGAATACGTGGCCAGGGAAATTCCGTCCGGCATAGGGAGAATAATGTTTTTGACCGGTGAACACATGTTGGAGACTCTCACCGGGTGGCATAGGGTCCTGTGAAAATGCCAAACCTGCAAAGAACAGGACTAGTAAAATTCCGAGCGTGAGGGACATAAAAATGCATTGGGTGGCTTTCATGGGTTCACCCTTTCTTTATGAATGATGGCTCTGACCGAAAACATCAGACGTAAAGCACAAAAAAATCAATAGTCAATTAACCAACAAGCAAGAAATTCCAATTTGTTTGAGGAATTTTGTTGAAATTTGTGATTTCCCTATTAGATTAGGGGTTGTACCAGATTGATGATGTGTAGGCATGCTCCTGGTGAATCATCGGGATATCTTTCGGCATGTCAACCTTGAAGCGGAAGGCATCATACGCGGTCCAGCGGGGCCTTCTCCAATACCCTTTTACCCACGCTAATGTCGGATGAACTGTTTTTTATCTTGTCGTGATATCACGAGAAACGTGGCAACCAGACAGGGTCGACACGGGAAGTTCATGTGCCCTGTTCAAAAGGTTTTGGGGGAACCCTGCGAGCTGCACAGGCAAAATGCAAAAAGTAGGCACTAAGGGACTCTTCAGATGAGGCGAATTGGTTCTGCTCATGGAAAAAATCTACCAAGATCTCTCTCATCCGGGCTATTTCCTTTAAGCGAAGACGGTTTTGAGGACAGGCCAATGTCAGATCCACTAATTCCAAAGCACGCTCAAAAGCTCTCATGGAATAACCTGGATTATTTTTTTTCTTCCATTTAAGGGTACGCTCGATTTCACTTCCGATGTTGCCCAATTGCTCAACTAAAGATAACTCATTCCAACGCCCTGAAGCCAATGCCTGATGTCTATATGTCATCGGCTAATCCTTTTACTGACAATTTCAACGATGGTGTTTCGAATCGCTTCGCTTTCGACCCCTCGGCTCCTGTTGCCCTGTGATGGACGAACGTTAATCATGGAATCAAACTCGATAAAATCTTCGATGCAGGTCTCTGGATAGAGATTGATTCCCCCAAGATCGTGTAGTTTTGACCCGTCCTCTAATAAATGCGCTTCTAAATCAGCATGAAGTTCAGCATCAACAGCTAAGAGCACTCGATCAATATCAACAACAGCTTTTACCATATCGCCAAACATATTGGCAGCCATCTTCTTCAGATCATTGAGAGTGAGTGTATTGGTTATAATGGTCATAATTTGTTGACGTTCAGGGCCCCTCTCTCCCTCTTTTCTTTCATTCTGAAAAGTTTAAAAAATCCTGGATCCCCGTGAACCCCTCTTTGGCAGGCGTAGAGTCTAATAATAAAAAAGTTCAGAATGAGAAAGATGGCTATACTCCCCACAGAATCTAGATTGGGTGAAAGACCGTCCCTCATTACCGCACCTTTCTTTTAGGAGAGTGTCGTATGAAGCAAAGGTACCATAAAGAAAAATTAATTTTCTATAATTTCCATGAAAGGTGGACGGTTCAGTGCACCGAGAGAGGTGTTCATAGGCAAGGGAGATTTATGGCTTTGTTCCAAGGGGTCGTGATTCATCATGAAGGGGGAGATGGCTTCGGTTGTGGTGCTGGTGGGGCGTCATTAGTGGGAATTTCTGAGTGGTCACTCCTGCTGTCAAAAATCTCCTTCATCTTTCTAAAGGTCCAGTCAAGAAAACCTTCTTGAAGCTTGGACACTTCTTTTACAGTGAGATGTTTATTTTTCATGGCTTTGGCGCATGGATTTTTTTGGCCCGTACCGAGAGTGGTTCCCGTGATTTTGGGAACGACAACGATCAAGCCGATGGGATTGATGAGACCTAGGAGGTACCAACCTCCGCCCTGAGCGATTCGTAACTTGTCACCGGTCACATCCGGATCGGCGAGATACCCTGAGATGCGGACAGGGTGCCCGAAACTGACAAGCGTGGGGTTTTTGGGTTGAGGGGTCAGAATAAGATCAATCTTTTCCGTGCCCAGGTCGAGTGTTCCGAATCCCCCAACAGTCATTCGGTCCGTGTCAAAGAGAATGGCATCACTCTGAATTTCCCCGTCCACAATATCGAAATGGCCCACCAGGCAATTGAACTTGGTCACCTCCTCTTTTTTCCAGGCTTTGCTTAAGGCGATCGTAAA
>JAZFZJ010000038.1:0-4312 GCA_036443915.1 Nitrospirales bacterium | reverse complement strand
CAAAAAAACAGAAATGGGACGTCACCGTTTTTTCGTTCCACGGGTGGGTGGGGCTTGGAGGGGATTATCTGGCCAATAATGTTTGGGGTAGCGGCCCTTTAATTCTTTTTTGACCTCTTGATATCCGGTGGCCCAAAAACTGGTGAGGTCTTGGGTGACTTGGACCGGTCGTCGAGCCGGGGAGAGGAGGTGAATCAAGACCGGCACCTTTCCATTGGCCAAGGTTGGGGTTTTGGTCATCCCGAATAGTTCCTGGAGGCGGACGGCCAGTATAGGAATGTCGCCGGAGTGATAGTCCAACATGATGTGGGAACCCGTCGGCACGCTGAAATGGGTCGGAGCTAGGGTCTCAAGATTGCGTCGTTGTTCTTGTGAGAGAAGCGCGTGAAGTGGCCATGTAAGATCTATGGTTTTGAGTTGATCAAGACTGGTGAGATTGGTGAGATAGGGACTGAGCCATTGTTCTAGGGTTTGGAGGAGCTGGTTGTCCGAGACATCTGCCCAACCAGCTTCAGGACCTTGCACGCGGTGAAGAAATTGGACCCGCGCTTGCCAATTTCGTAGGATTTTATTCCAAGGCAAACATGGGACACCAGCAGAGCGAATGCCCTCCAGGAGGGTGGTCAACACCATTTCGGCATTAGGAGTGGGGAGTCGGCTCTCCTCAAGAATCAGTTCTCCTAGGCGGTGCTGCCGGTTCGCTACCACCGCACGTTTCGATTCATCCCACGTCACCGATTCTTGTGTCTGAATCAGTTCTGCCCAATGTGTGAAGAGATCTGCACGGTGAATTGGGGTAGCCATGTATATCCGGGAAACCGGTTGCGCACCATCCAGATCGGCGATGACCAAATACTCTTCATGCTCCAGTAGATCGGGCTGGTGAAAACGTGCGAGGCGGCCATTCGCCAAGCGGTATCGCCTGCTTCCATCTTGTTGTTGTTGCGCAATTCGGTCGGGGTAGGCTAAACCCAAGAGTACGCCGAGGTGTTCAATCTGCCGGGTTCGATTGTAGGGAGTGGTTGCGCTGTCCAGCGTGCGTTGCCAGATCTGTGAAGCTTTTCGAATACGCTGTATGACTCCGTGGCTGACGTGTTGATTGGCCTGCCGATACAATTCTTCCATACGGGCTCGAAGATCCGTTTGTTTGTGCGCCTCGGATCCTTTGAACACATTCCGTTCACCCAACATGGCTGCCAGGTCACACGCTACGGTTCCGAGATGCATGTGGTTTCCTTTGAGGACCATATGGGCTAATCGCGGGTGCATGGCAAGATTGGCCATTTGTTTTCCATGATCGGTGATACGCCCTTCCGTATTTAAGGCGCCAAGTGATTGGAGGAGATGACGGGCTTGGGCCAGCGTTCCAACGGGAGGAGGAGTTAACCAAGAAAGTTCTGTGGGATTGTGAACGCCCCAGAGGGCTAACTCTAACGTGAGCGACGTGAGATCAGCTTCAAGAATTTCTGGTGGTGTGCGAGGAAGCAATGTTCGTTGTTCGGCTTCCGACCAGCATCGAAGACAGATGCCAGGTTCCAGTCGCCCCGCACGGCCTCGGCGTTGCTCGGCCGATTCCTGCGAAATCTTCGTGGTGAGTAAGCGGCTCATGCTGCTGCGTGGATCATATCGAGGCACGCGCATGAGTCCCGTATCAACGACGATGCGAATCCCTTCAATGGTGAGACTGGTTTCGGCAATGTTGGTTGCCAACACAACTTTTCGCCACCCGGCGGGTGGGGGCAAGATGGCTTGATCTTGGGCTTGCGGGGAAAGGTCGCCATATAGGGGTGAGATGAGAAGGGGTGAGGCCCAAGAAACATTAGAGAGATGATGTTCGACTCGTCGTATTTCTCCCGCCCCTGGAAGGAAGACCAATAGATTACCCTGTTCTGATTTAAGCAGACGCTGAATAATTGTGGCGACGTGTTGGGTGAAGGATTTTGGATTAAGCGCGCCCTCATAGCGGGTCTCTATGGGGTAGAGCCGGCCTTCGCATGTGAGAGTGGGAGCCTGTTGTAATTGTTGGGAAAGGGTGCGAAGGTCCAATGTGGCTGACATGATCAATAGCCGAAGATCTTTCCGAAAGACTTTTTGTGTTTCCAGGCACAAGGTCAGCCCCAAGTCAGCCTGCAAACTGCGTTCATGGAATTCATCGAAGATCACCAGGCCATAGTCTTGTAACGAGGGGTCGTGCTGAAGGATTCGTGTCAGAATTCCATCCGTGACCACTTCCAGTTTTGTCTGTGGACCAATTTTAGAATCCAACCGTGTTCGGTAGCCCACGGTGTGTCCGATGGATTCACCTAAGAGGTCTGCCATGCGGCGTGCCGCGGTACGCGCAGCTAATCGTCGAGGCTCCAGCATGATCATCTTGTGGGAGGTCAGCCAGGGCTCTTGGAGAAGGGCTAGGGGAACCTGAGTCGTTTTTCCGGCGCTAGGCTGGGCAGTCAGGAGAACGATGGGGTGTTGCCTCAACATCTGTTGCAACTGGTGGATTATTTCAGCGATGGGATAGGGGTTCATGTCAGTGTGTTTCTGGGACTGTTGAAAAAGTCCGCCAGCTGCGTTCTCGGGTCTTTTGTCGTGCTCACGTACTCCGTGTATGCTCCGCGCGCCAACAGCCTTGCGGCCTTGCTGAACGGGCCTTTTTGAACAGCCTCTTTGGATCTTGAGTATTTATTGAATGAGTTGGATGTTGTTAACCAATTGAAATTTTTATTATTCAACATACCCTTTTTGTATATGTATGCCGTTTCAAAGTGCAAGGGATTATTAGGCTGTTAAGGAAGGCGGAGGACGTCAAAAAGGATCCAAGTGGAATAAGGGAGGCTTACACCAGCATTATGAAAGGTACAAACGAAAAATCAGCCTACGTTAACAAGGCAGGAAGTCTATGAGGAAGGAGTCTCATTTTTTTGTGTACCATTTTAAAAGAATATACTACAATCATTCCCAAATAAAGCTTGTAGAACTTTAGGGGGATGGATGAAGGCTGAAAAGTAGCCAACCGGGCTAGTGACCTGGGGGGTAGGGTCTTGGCTGGGCCAATTAACCTTTCATGAGGTAGGAGGGAGATCATCATGTGGAAATGTAGCCTGATCGGTTTGAAAATCATTGGGTGGGGGATGGTGGGAATGTTGTTCCTCACTGCCACGGGCTGTGAATACTTTAATGGGTATAAACGGGGGCCTGATCGCCATGCAGCGATGATTGTGGTGAATGGTCGCACTGTGCCGAATATTGGACGATTGCCCACTGCCATTCCCGTCCCTCCTGGCAACCTGAATTATGAGGCCAAAATTTTGCTGGGCAAACAACTCTTTTTTGACGACAGGTTGTCTAAGGGCGACGCTATTTCCTGTGGCTTTTGTCATAACCCTGGAACTGGTTTTGCTCATTCCAGTCAATTTTCACCTGGGGTAACCGGTGAAGTAGGTGATCGACAGGCTCCTACGGTCTATAACACGGCCTTCAATCCCTTCCAATTTTGGGATGGACGAGTTGGGTCCCTAGAGGAACAGGCCCTTCTTCCTATCATCAATCCTATTGAAATGGCTGAGACGCATGAAAATGTGGTGCGGAAGCTCAGCAAGCTCCAAGGGTATCGAGATCAGTTTCAAGCGGTTTTTGGAACTGTGGTCAATATTCAAGGCGTGGGGGAGGCCATTGCGGCCTACGAACGGACGATTATCTCTAAAGGTTCCGCCTTCGACAAATTTGTGTTAGGTGACGAATCAGCTCTCAGCAAGGATGCAAAACGCGGGAGGATCGTTTTCACCGGAAAAGCGCGATGTATTCATTGCCACAATGGGCCTAATTTTACGGATAACCAGTTTCATAATTTAGGGGTTCCTCAGGTAGGGACTGCGAAAACAGACAAGGGGAGGTTTAATGTGACTCTTCGGAAGAAGGATACCGGGGCATTTAAAACGCCAACCCTTCGAAGTATTAGTGAAACCTCGCCTTACATGCATGATGGGGTGTTTAAAACTCTTGAGGACGTGGTGAAATTTTACAATAAGGGAGGTGGGAAGAATAAGCATTTGGATTCACTCATAAAACCCTTGGGACTGACCTCTAAAGAAATCACGTATCTCATTGCCTTTCTCAATGCGCTAACAGGAGAACCGATCCCCTTTGAGGTTCCGGATTTACCAAAGTAAGGTCCGGGGGGATCATACAGAATTTATGGTTCTGGCCATACAGCACTATCATGTTTCTCGGAAATGTATCTTGAGATTTTCCAGTTGAGAAGCGTTGGTCGGTGAATGAATCGCTCCGTTTGTACCGGACTCTCGTATCACCATGCTTT
>JAZFZJ010000037.1:0-6855 GCA_036443915.1 Nitrospirales bacterium | reverse complement strand
TGGGCCTTGCCAGTCCATGATCGATGGTTTCGTTTGTACTATCAGGGAGTTGGATTTCCGCGGGCACATCCACCACACGACTGACAAATAATTTGACAAACTGTTGGTCTAATTCGGTGATGGGATTCTCTTCAAGTACCCAAACATCGTGCTGGGAAATGAGCGTATAGTCGCTATCTGGAGTTTGTACTTTTAGCATGGCGATATCCTGGACCTCCATGCCGAACAGTCGTTTATCTTGGAAGTAAAAGGGGCCTTGAGTGAGGGGTCTCAAGATACCTGGTGAAATTTCATACCAGGGGCTTGTGGGGGCAGTGATCGCGTAAGCTTTCTCGGCATCGGCAAAATAGTAGAGATTCACCTGATGATGGCGTGTGCCCTCAAGGATCTTGACCGATACGTTTATGCGTGGGGGTTGTTTAAAAATCCGTTGCTTGTCTTCTTCGCCATCCACAAAACCTAGGGCGGTTAGCCCGCCAAGGTCCATAAGAAGCGTTCCCACGGCCGTTTTATCGGCTGGTCCTGTCATGGGGCTTTTGAACATCCATTGTGGTGTAAGGCTATGAGCTCCTGCAACACGTGACATGACCATCGTGGTCTGCCCCTTCTGAATCTGGACTTCTTGGACCTGAGCTCGGTCAAACAACAGGATGTCTTTCAGCCGAAAGTTCACGAGGGACTTTTTGGCAAAGGTCATGACATCTAAGGTGGTTAAAACCACTTGGTTGTTGGATTTGGTTTGGACATATAACGATGGTGCAAAAGGGCCGGCATCACCCAAGGCGATTTCCCAGGTGTCGGTAGAGGTCGTCAGGGTTAACGTGATATACGGGGGATCTAAGCCATACGTGTCTAACGTGTTTTGTTCATTCTCGATGATGCGTTTAATTTTCCCAATCTTGAGGGCACGTAAGATGGTGCGAACTTCTCTGGCGTCGGCTGGGGACTGCATCGGTTCGGTGATGGTCCATCGCCATTTGTCATCACGAACCAAGGTAATGGTTTCTGTAGGTGTGGCCCACGTGATTTGGGTAATTGCTCGATCATCGAAGGGTAGTAACTGCTGCTCTTGGGTTTCCTGTTTCTTGAATTGACGTGTTTTGGGAATGTCTACGAAGAGGATATATGTTCCCAATCCGAGGACCAACAGTGCTAAAACGATAGTGACCCGAATAGGGTTCATCATGTTACAGGCTGCGCCGCCTTTTCCATACGGAGAGCCCTAAAAATAACGTCAGGAGCGGGAGAAACAGGACTTGGAAAAACACGAGGGCTTGTTCCTGTGAGGGATTAGGCACAAAGGGATGAAAGGCAGGCTCTTTTGGCGTGAGGGAAATCAACGCGTCTTCTTGTGCGAGCCAGGCAATGGTTTTTAGGAAAAAATCCGTGTTACCTGGGTAGGTCAACCAACCATTGGTGGCAAACGCCGCATTACCAACGATGACGATAGCCGATTCAGGAGACCCATCTTTTCCCATTCGTTTAGAGGTCAAGAGGGTCGCAACGGTGAACGGCCCTTTTGGATCAGGACCTTCATTGAATTCCGGTTGAGGGTTCGAGAGATCTGTTTCCTCCCAGCTTTCCTTTGAGGTTTGGGCCAATGCGACGACATCCCAAGCCTTACCTTGTGTTGGATTAAAGGTGACCGAGCGAGAAACGGGAAAAATGATTGGGGTTGTGAAGTCTTTGGTAATATCATGCGTGGTGAAGGTTCGGACCATCAACGCGGTGGGACTGCCGCGTCCTAAACGGTCTTGTTCGTCCGCAAGAATTCCCTTTCCCAATTCAATCCCCCAAAGAGAAAGAAGTGGATCTAAGGAGGCTTGGCTGCTGGGATCATTCATGATCAGTAAGCGTCCACCTTTTGTTAAATATTGCGTAATCCAATTTATGTCTTCAGACCGGAGTGGTTCAGTTGGGGAGGGGATCACCAACACCGCAGGATGAATGGTATTGGTGTCTTGCCATTTTACGGTCTCAATCGAATAGCCTTGTTTGGTCAGCGCATCGGCTGCGCGGGACAGCCCTGGAGATTCGCTATCCGACAGGCTCTTTTCGCCATGGCCAGTCAGAAACACAATGTGTTTTTTGGTGTCTCGTGTGACTCGAAGCAAGGCATTCGTGACGTCGGCTTCCGAGGCCCGTTGAAGGTAAACCTTTTGAACACCGCTTTCAATGACGGCGGTATCGATGCGTGTCACCTGATACGCTTTGGCCTGGTCGGGTTGCCGTTCTGGGTCAATAAATTCGACTTCAAGCAGGGCACTTTCCTTGGCATAGGTGGTCAATAAATCCTGGAAGGAACCATATCCAGGGCTTCCTTCATGAGTAAAGACTTTGATGCCCACGGCTCGAGGCAGGGCACGAAGGACTTGATAGGTTTGTCGGCTTAACGTGAAATGTTTCGTCTCAGAGAAATCCCATTCTGGCGCATGTTTGACCGCAAGAAAATTGATTAGACCCACTACGATGCCTGCGAGTACAACTGTTAGCAGGCTATGGGCTCCGAGTCGGGTCGATCGCATTCGTGCGACTTGGGAAATATTGCGGAAATGGAAGGCGAGATACCCTACAAAACACAGGGCCCCCAGACTGAGAAGGATTGACTCGGTGCCCCCCCTACCCGGGTACAACAGGGGAAGGCACAGACCACTGATGGAAAGCAGGACTCCCAGGATTCCCAGGATTGAAGAGAAACGGGTTATTTCCATCGGTACGCGTCGATGGCTTGATGGGAGGCAAGCCACATAAAAGCCATTCCGGAGAGGTAATAGATAATGTCTTTAAGATTAAAGAGGCCTCGAATCAATCGTTCGTAATGTTCCGTGAAGGACACATAGGAAAGGACCTGCCCGAGGGTGGTGTCGCCAAAGGCTGAGCTTAGGGCGCCGAGCACCCAGAGCCCTAAGATGATCCCAAAGCTCAGAAAGGCCGCAATGATTTGATTCTCAGTCAAGGCCGAAGCGAATAAACCGATTGACAGCATGAGGGCTCCCTGAAGGAAAAGTGCCAAATAGCCTAAATAAATGGGCGACCATGCAAAGGTGGCATAGGCGGAAAGGGTGAGAGGGATAAGACTGGTGAGGCCTAAGAGCCCAGTATATACAATGACGACGCTTAAAAATTTTCCGGACACGATTTCATTGACTCCAATAGGAGACGTCAGAAGCAGTTCAAACGTACGAAGTTTTCGTTCTTCGGCAAAGAGCCGCATGGTCAATAAGGGTAAAATTATCATGAGGATCAGGTTCATACTTTGGAAGAGTGGCCTGAAAAGCATCTCATTAAGATTCAATTGAGCGTAGGTATTTTGCATTTGCATCAGGCGGAGCGCTTGGTTGCTGGCATTGGCAACCGCCCAGTAACTAAGGAGTCCAACAATGGCCAAAAAAATGGCGCCGATGACATAGACCACCGGCGAAACGAAAAAACTCCGCAACTCTTTGGCAATAATGGTTTGGACGGGCGTCATGGTGAAGAAAATTCCTAGCTGTTCAGGTGATGGATCATGGGGAGTAGAATATTGAGTTATCCGGCGGGTTTGTCTGTTTGGGTCAGCACTTTAAAGACATCCTCGAGGGTCACGGGTACCATGGTTAATTCTAAAAGGCCAGCATCTCGATTAACGACCAGTTTGGTCAATGCTTCACGTATATCCTGCCCCACCTGTGTTTCTATGCGATAGGTATTGGCCGTTGGACCCTGAGAGACCCGAATCACGCCTGGAATACTCTGGAGGGCTTCCCGCAGGGTCGGATCCGATTGTTTGACCATGAGGCTCAAGGTTTCTGATTCACGGAGCATGGCTCCTAAGTGGTCAGGGGTGTCCACAGCAACGATCCGGCCTTGGTGGATAATGATGACTCGCTGGCAGAGGGCCGTGGCTTCAGCCAAAATATGGGTGCTGAGGATAATGGTATGGGAGCCGGCCAGATTTTTAATCAATTCACGAATTTCAATTATTTGGTTGGGATCCAAGCCTGTGGTGGGTTCATCTAAAATAAGAACTGGCGGGTTGTGGAGAAGGGCTTGGGCCAAGCCCACCCGTTGGCGATAGCCTCGTGATAAGTGACCAATGACCCGCCTTTGAACTTCTGCCAGGCCGGTTTGGCTTATGATCGTGTCCATTCGTTCTTGTAACTCTTTTGGCTCTAGCCGCTTAATTCGCCCCACGAATGTTAGGTATTCCTGGACAGTCAATTCTAAATAGAGTGGAGGAGTTTCGGGAAGATAGCCAATATGCTTTTTGATTTCCCATGGCTCTTCAAGGCAATCAAATCCGGCAATGCGGACCGTTCCCGACGTTGGGGGCATGAATCCGGTCAAAATGCGCATGGTGGTTGTTTTTCCAGCACCGTTTGGACCCAGAAAAGCGACAATTTCCCCTTTGTTAATGGAGAAGGATATGTCATCTAGTGCCCTCACCTGGCCATACTGTTTTGTCACATGTTCAACGTCAATCATGGTGTTTTTCAGGGAGTTGGGTAGTGGGGTGGGAAGGAAATGATGGCAAAGACAGACAATAGATAGATTGGGGGCAAATCATACCTGTGGGAAAAAAAACCCGTCAAGGTTAAAGAAATAGTCAGGTGAGAATTTGCATTGACTCTTTTGGAAAAAATTGTATGATTGTATGATAGTTGCGCCTTGTCGCTATTTCCATCATTTAAAGAATATTTTGCTTCGTAATGAGTATGGTTTATGAATTTTGAAATAGCGATAAGCCTATAGTATTGTAACTTTTTGATAAGCTCCCATCACGCCAACGTCTTCTCTTTTCAAGAAAAAGCCCCCCAATAGGGTGAGCAAGATTTGGGACGTACGAATTGAAAATTTAATATCCCAATGTTGGCCCAGGAAATAGTTGAGTCTGCCCGTCAAGCTGGGGCTAATTTTAGGACGTTCTCCTTTACAAATAAATTATTCAATTGTGGCCCAAAAGGGTCAAACCGATGAAGAAAATGAGGAAAATTTTTCATCAGTATTCATGGGTGATGCTGGTGTTTGTGTGGTTTTTGGTTGGTTGTAGTTCTTATCGTGAGGTTTCAGTGGTGAGCCATGCGGTTGAAGGTTCACCAGAACCAACTCCATCGGCTTCAACGCCCCTTCCTTCGGTTGGTCCACCCTCTTCTTCTCTTGCAAAGGTAGAACCTCCCGTTCCTGCTGTTTCTGCTTCGGAAAAGCCCCCAGTTGTGAGGCCACCGGTTCGTGACGAACCTCCTGTTAAGCCAAAGATGGATTCCGTTATATTAGCCCAATCGGCGGATGAATCCACGCTTCCCTGGATATTGGAAGATATCTTTTTTGATTATGACCAAATGTCCATCCGGAGGGATGCCATTCCCCTTCTGGAACAGAACGCCAAGGTGCTATTGAAGCGGTACCCGAATCAGGATGTCCTTATTCAAGGACATTGTGATGAACGAGGGACTGAGGAATATAACCTCATTTTGGGCGAGCGTCGAGCTAAGGCGGTTAAGGAATACCTGGTGGATATGGGTATTCCATCTGCCAACCTGCGAGTTCTCAGTTTAGGGAAAAACCAGCCCTTTTGCCTTCAACATACGCACGGCTGTCTTCAACAGAATCGCCGTGCTCACTTTGTCCTGAAGTAATTCTTCCACTCTTCTTCATTCCTGTGTAACGTTGTTCATGGCTCTGTTTCGAGCGATGGACCTGCTGGAAAGATTTCTGAAAATTCCGCTGGCGCCCTTCTCCGGGCTTGGAAGATTCACCATACGACCCTATGCGCTTGGTTTTCCTTGCGGCCTCCTGGAGGGTTCCACGGTTGCTCGCTCTTGCTATTGGTCAACCCTGGAATATGGCAGAGCCAATCGGTATTGAAAGGATTTCGAATTATTCAACAGCCTCCAAATGGAAATCTCCACTGAAGGCATTTGGCATTATTCAACCGTTCCTTAGTGGGTCCCCTCTTTTGAGTTATTGTTGCGTGCCGAATTCAAGAATATGGTGTGAATGAATGCTGTTGGATTCATCTTATCCATCATGGTTCTTTTTCCCCTTTGAGAAGAATGGTCATGC
This sequence comes from Nitrospirales bacterium, assembly GCA_036443915.1. Classification (GTDB taxonomy): domain Bacteria; phylum Nitrospirota; class Nitrospiria; order Nitrospirales; family UBA8639; genus Nitrospira_E. Next base: position 813 of record JAZFZJ010000037.1, on the reverse strand, counting down.
GGATTGTAGCTCTTCTGTTTTGGTCGCTACTCTTGTTTCCCCAATATGGCCTGGCCGAGGTTTGGGATTTTACCTGTACGGAAGCTGTTTCGCTATTGAAAGCTGCTCAGGATCGAGTCGTTCAGAAACATGATCAATTACAGGAAGCCAAATTCAGTTTCCGGCATGCTCCCAAGCAGTTCGATGGATGTCGAAGAAGTCGCCGTGGGTTTCAAGGGGGAAAGATCCATTGCGTGAAACATCAATCCAAACGTGGGAATATTTTAAAGGACATTCTTGTGGCACAACGGAGCCTCGATGTCTCTCTTCAAAATTTTGAAAAGCATGTTCAAGGAGTTCTTCGAGCCTGTCCAATATCTCAACCATAATGGGGATGCAGGACATTATCCTTCATCGGTATCACGGAACCTGTCTGATCCTTTCTTGCCTTTGAACCCTCTCATCTTGTTACACATAGGAATGTTGAAAAAGTCCGCCAGCGGCGTTCTCGGTCTTTTGTCGTGCTCCCGCATTCATTTGTACGCTCCGCCCGCCCAAAGCCCTGCGGTCTTGCCCGAGGAAAAGCACGTCTTGGCGTGCACGGGCTGGGCGGGTGAGACAATTGGGCCTTTTTGAACATTCCTTCTTGTTTTTGGTCATCCTTGGAAAATGGCAAAGGCAATCGGCATTGAAAGAATTTTGAATTTTTCAACCGCCCCATACATCATCCTATCCATCGTCCCTTTCCCTTGATTGGTACATGTTAAGAAGTTGTCGATGCCGTTGTACTTGGTTGTTCTGAGAAAACTAAAGGACCAGCCATTTCTTGCTGGG
>JAZFZJ010000036.1:0-2982 GCA_036443915.1 Nitrospirales bacterium | reverse complement strand
CACCTGGGTTACATTAGCAGCTTTCCCTGAATTGACAGTCTTTCAGGGACTATGGCCTACTCGTGACTTTAGATGTGTATCTGTGAAAGTCTTCGTTTCTACCATTTTGACAAAGGAAAGGATGGGTTTCATTTTCTCTCTCCAATATTGTTCCTTTTAGGCTTCATTCCATGAACCGAATTACCACCGTTGATGTACATGTGGCTGGTGAACCCCTTCGGGTCATTACCGGTGGATTTCCGAAACCTGACGGCCACACCATTCTGGAAAAACGGGAGTTCTGTCGTCAGCATTTGGACCACTTGCGCCGTGCGCTCGTGTTAGAACCTCGTGGGCACGCGGATATGTATGGGGCCCTTCCGGTCACCCCCACCAACCCAGAAGCCGATGTGGGTGTGTTGTTCCTTCACAATGAGGGATACAGCACGATGTGCGGGCACGGGATTATTGGGTTGGTGACTGTTTTGATTGAGGAAGGCCTGGTGGAAGCCAGGGAACCGGAAACCACCTTGCACATCGAAACGCCGAGTGGCCTTGTCACGGCCGTTGCGCAGATTGACCAGGGGAGGGTTCAATCCGTGGCATTTCGCAATGTCCCGTCTTTTGTGATTGACTTGGACCAGACCATTGCCGTTCCTGGGATAGGCACCGTTCGGTATGATTTGGCATTTGGCGGAGCGTTTTATGCCTTTTGTCAGGCCGACGCGTTGGGCCTTACTTTGACTCCTCACCACGCTCGATCCTTGGCTGAACTGGGCATGCGCATCAAGCATGCCATTATAAAAACTCGTTCTATCCCCCATCCAGTTGAACCTGATTTAGGTTTCTTATACGGCATTATCTTGGTTGGGCCTCCCACCAATTCCCAGGCCTCCTGCCGCCACGTGTGTATCTTTGGCGACGGCGCGCTTGATCGTTCGCCCACGGGAACTGGTGTGAGTGCCCATTTGGCCATTCTGGCTGCCCGTGGCCACATAACCGATCACACTCCCTATGTCATGGAAAGTATTCTGGGCAGCACTTTTACGGGGAAAATTGTGGACCGATTGACCTTTCACGACATCCCCGCCATTATCCCAGAAGTCGAAGGACAGGCTTATCTCACCGGTAAGCACGAATTTGTGATCGATCCCGACGATCCCCTCAAGACAGGCTTTCGTCTTTCCTAAATGGAAGAACCCCCATGAACCCTACGACGTTGCTCTTCGGAGCCACATCCATTCTGGGATTTCATCTTGCCAGAATGTTTTCGGACACGGTTATGCCATTCACGTCTCCTGGTCATTCCTCGCCAGCCGTTCAAGATTGGCCATCTTTAAATTTGGATGACCCTGAGTGGGTCAAGGCTCTTTTTGACCAATACCAACCAGATGTTCTTCTGTATTGCCATGCGGTGTGCGATGTGCCGAAGTGTGAAGCCGATCCCGATTGGGCCTACGGGATCAATGTTCATCACCCCCACCAAACCATCATGGCCTTACCCGATTGCACACGCTTGGTGTATGTCTCGTCTGATCATGTGTTTGGCGGAGATGGTATCTACGATGAACATTCGCCTCCCTGTCCCATCAGTGTGTATGGCAGAACACGGGTCGAAGCTGAGCAGTTGGTTTTGAATCGACCTGGTTCTTTGGTCATTCGGGTAGGACTGCCGATTGGTTCTTCCCCGAATGGTCGAACCGGGCATTTAGACTGGTTGCGGTACCGGACTCAACAGGATCTTCCCATTACGATTGTGGAAGATGAGCATCGTTCGGTTGTCTGGGCGGAGGATTGTGCTCTAAGAGTGATGCAACTCGCTGAAAGTATGGAGACAGGAATCCGCCACATTCCGGCCACGCGTGGGGTCTCAAGAGTAGAGTTGGCCAATTATCTGTTGGGGAAATTAGGGGCCAGTCAACAGTATACACGCGAGAGCCGGCATCAACGCATAACGCCTCATTTGGGACGGGTTGAATTAGCATCTGTCCATAAGGGAAACCTGTCGCAACCCTTGCCGAGTGTGGTGGAAGGTACTGTGGACGGGGATATTATGAACTCTTTCTCTGCTTTTCCCAATATGCCAATTGTAGGCCAATAATGGTTTTGGCGTCGCGGATGGTGCCATCCTGAATCATGGCAATGGCTTGTTCCAGCGGCCACTCCACAATCTCCAACACTTCATCTTGATCCAGTTGCTGACGACCAGGTTGAAGATTCGTTCCTCGATAAATGTGGATGACCTCATCGGTAAATCCAGGAGCTGTCCAAATACTCGTCAGTAACTCCAATCGACCCGCTCGATAGCCAACCTCTTCTTCTAACTCACGAGCTGCACAGTCTTTCGGGTCTTCTTGATGATCCAATTTGCCAGCTGGAATTTCATAAATGAATCCTCCCGCCGCATGGCGGAATTGGCGAATGAGCACGACCATGCCGTCATCTTTGAGAGGAACCACAGCGGAGGCACCAGGATGCCTGATGATTTCCAACTCAGCCGTCCGTCCATTGGGCAAGGTTATGGTGTCCCGGTCCAGGATTAAGACTTTTCCGGAATAGATGTGTTCGGTGGGCAAAGGGTATAACTTTCTCACTGAGCTTGAGATGAAAACCGGTACGTGGGGAATGGAAATTTACTCAGGTGAATCTAGTAGCGTTCATTTATGGCCCTTCCCCTAAGGTGGCGAGAGATCTATCAACGTGGATACATTGCCCGGGAACCTTTGCCCCACTCTAATTGTTCTGTAATTGTTAGGATTTTTGACGTTTGTAGAAAGGAAGCTTCACCACCTGCGCCTGCACATGCTTCCCTCGAATATCGATCTCTAATGTGGTTCCTACTTGGGACAACGCTGGTGGGATCGATCCCAATCCAATTCCCTTTTGCAAAATGGGTGAAAAATTTCCACTGGTCACACGGCCTACAACGTTTCCCTCTTTGAAAATGGCCATGTCATGACGAGGGATGCCTCGTTCGGTCATTTCAAAAGCTATGAGTTTTCT
>JAZFZJ010000035.1:0-3385 GCA_036443915.1 Nitrospirales bacterium | reverse complement strand
GGACGCGAATATGCGAAGGGCATTCAATCCCCAGGCGAACCTGGCCTCCTTTAATTTGGACTAGGACAATTCGAATATCCTCTCCGAGGCGAATGGCTTCATCTTTTTTTCTGGTGAGTATGAGCATTATGCCTTCCTTGGCTGTGATTTTTGAAATAATGCGTCTAAATCATGAGAATCTCGATACCCTTTGGGACTATACAGTACTTTAACTTCCGGATAAGTCTTCACCCTCACCTTAACCCTTCGTTCCTCTTCGGAACGAAGCCCTCAAGGGCGAGGGAGATTGGGGACAACACTCCTGTTAGACCGAGGTCGGTTCAGGGGTTGCTTCATGCTCCGGTTGAGCGACGGCCTCCGCAGGAAGGAGAGGGAATCGCAAAGGTATCGTTTCATGAAGAATCACCTGTTTTCCTTTCCGCGTGCGTACATTCACCACGAGTGGCGCACGTAAATTGGCCGTCGCCTCATGCGGTTTTCCAGCCGGTATCGTTACGACAGCCATGATCATTAACGGATCGGATGGGGTATATTCGATTTCTGAAAGGCCTTCATCTGGAATGTCGACTTGAAAATCTGGTTGCAAGATATGCACATCCACAATGATCAAGGCCAGACTGGGTTCATCAACAGCCTGAAACCATTGATAGTCTGAATTCTCCGCGGCATCGAGTACAACAAACCGCTGGACTGCCGGAAAGCCCACGAACCCCGAAGGAAACGTCAACAAGGCGTCTTCCGTCACCTCAATGTCTCCAAACCGCGTTGTCTGAATCTTCATAGCGTTCTCTTCTCCAAACGTTCAATCTTCACGACTTTGGAAAGAAACCCAAGGGCCTCTCCTCTCACATCGCTACTTGCTTTCATCGGTTAAGCGGACTCTCCAGTTAAACAGCCAGTCGAAGATGTCTCTTGTTGAATCACCTCAGCCACCACAGTGGCTAATTTTTCCAAGTCGTACGGTTTTTGGATAAAACCCATGACACCTTGATCGAGTAAGGTTTGCACGGCATGATTGCGATCATAGCCCGTACACAAGATCACTTTGACATCGGGACGGATCGTTCGCATTTGCGCATAACATTCCGTACCGGATAAATCAGGCATCACCATATCCAAGAGCACCACATCCACCGGGTTGTCGGGTTGTTGGCAAAAAGCCACGGCCTCTTCCCCTTTTAGGAAAACGGTGGTGTCATAGCCCACATACTCGAGAATAGCTTGTGCCGCCTCAGCCACATCTCGTTCATCATCAATCACGAGAACGTGCCCTGTTCTCCCTAAGGACACCGCCGTTGACATGGCCTTCTGTTGGGGTTGAGGTTGGGTGAAGGGAACCGAAGGAAGATAGACGCGCATCGTCGTCCCGACCTCAAGCGTACTGGTCACCCCAATATATCCTCGGTGATTTTTCACGATGCCATACACCATGGCCAAACCCATGCCCGACCCTTTCCCCTGATCCTTCGTCGTAAAAAATGGCTCAAAAATATGCCCCTGAATCTCTTGGGGAATCCCTTCGCCCGTGTCCGTCACGCGAATCACCACATAGTCACCAGCACTCAGCCCCGGAACGTGAGCGGCTTGTTCGGACGTGACGGTTTCATTACTGGTTTGAAAAATCAGTTGTCCGTTGTGGCTCATCGCATCACACCCATTCACGGCCAAATTCATGAGAACCTGGTATAACTGATTGGGATCCCCCACCACTCCAGCCTCCCCAGCCAACAGACTCGCGTGAAAGGTAATCGTCTTATTCACCGTTCGGCTGAGCAACCCAATCACTTCCTGAATCACGGCATGAACATCCACCGAAATATGATGATGTTTGCCTTGTCGGGTAAAACCCAATAGTTGAGAGGTCAATTCTTTTCCCCGGCGCACAGCTTTTTCAATGATATCCCCGGCCATCCAAGAAGGATTACTCTCATCAGTTCGGACTTTGACCAAACTGGCATGCGCCAATATCGCGGTGAGAATATTATTCATATCGTGAGCGACACCGGAGGCCAAACGGCCAACGGCCTCCATTTTTTGCACCTGCCGTAGCTGCTGTTCCAGGGTGGCATTCTCACGTGCCATATCCTGGCGTGCCGTCATATCGCGGGCGACCAGGAGCGTTTGATTGTGTCCTTGAAACCGAACGGCTCGTTGCAGGATTTCAACAGGGAAGTCGGTCCCGTCCTTTTTCCGCAGAAGAGCCTCGGCCCACATCGGATTGGCACTGCCGGATTCCCCTATGGTCGTGATGGTGGACTCTATGCATGAATCAGATTGTATTCTCGGAAACGGGGTTCCCACTAAGGCATCGGGGGAATATCCTAACTGCTGAGCTCCTACCGCATTGATGTGTTGAACCACACCTTGAGCATCGTAAATCACCAAGACATCGGGGAGCATTTCAAATAACTGCTTAAATTGGGATTCCGATTCCCTCAAATCACTCGTCCGGGCCTCCAATAAATGCTCAACGTGGGACAGCGTCCGTTCCCATCTTCCTTTTTCACAGAGTGTGATCAGACTGAGCGGATCACATCCCTTGGGCATGTAAGCATCGGCTTCACTGCCGAGAATAGGGATTCCTGGTTCGGTACAGCGGGGGCTTAAGACAATACACATAACATGAGAAAATTCATGTTTACACCACCTCACCACATCTTCACTGGCCATATCCGGGAGTGGGTCATCCAGAATGACAATATCTGGAAGGGTGGAGACCGAAACCGACAAAACCTCCGCACCACTCTGCCGTCCAGACACCTGCCATCCCCGTTCGGCAAACGCATAGTGAATTCGTTGAATTTCCGTTTCATTTGACGAAACTGCCCAAACATGAAGTTGCTTGGGAGAAGGTTGTCTTTCCACAAGAAGACGTACCTGTTGCCGGATTTGTCCAGCATCGGCCGGCAACGGAAGGAAAGCGGAAGCACCGAGGTCTATCAAAAGTTCTCGGGCATCCGCTCCCGAATACGTCGCCGAGACAGCCAAAACAGGCGGCACAGGTTTCCCCTGGCCATACACAGAATGAAGGAGTTCACAAAATCGCCACCCATTGATACCCGGCATATGCAGATCTAACACAATCCCATCAGGCACATGACCTTCCTGCAGCCACTGCCAGGCAGATTCGGAACACGCGAACCGAACCACCCGATCATAATCCGGTTCCAGCAAACTCCCGAGAAGATGGAGTTGCACGGGATCATCATTAATGACAAGAATGGTAGACATATTTACGGTTGTTGGGTTGTTGGCAACTGAAGAAGCAGGGGAGAGAACGTCTCCTCCGCATGAATATCAAAATGCGCATACTCCACGCCATTTCTCCCACTATTTTTCACCAAATACAACGCTCCGTCAGCAACCTGGATAAGCCGTTCTACGG
>JAZFZJ010000034.1:0-22692 GCA_036443915.1 Nitrospirales bacterium | reverse complement strand
AACAAGAGGTTCGACTTCCTTTTGTGATTGGTGAAACTCGGACTGAATGGTTTGCATCTGCGCATCAAACGTGACCATTTTTTGGTCAAGTTCCTCTACGGAATGCTGATTCTGTTCAATAGCCCCTCGAACTTGATACAGGTCCGTATCCTTTAACGTTGCGATCTGATCCATCACCTCGGCGCGGGCATGCAGCAACTCTTTAATCTCGACCCGTTGTTGGGAAATGAGGGTATTCGCCTTCTCCAATGCGGCATTCGCTTCCTCCACCGCTTGCTGGAGGGAGGTTTTACTTTTGTCTAATTGGCTAATTTTGGCGTCCAATTCCCGCTTGATACGCACCACGTCGGCCTGTTGTGCCATACATCCCGCCAGTAGGGCGACAAGCCCCAACAACGCGACGCGCGCACTCCAACGATGAAAGAAAGGGAGGTTGGGAATCATGGTGTTGGCAATCATCCTCTCAAACAACAAAACGATGGGAATAGCAAGACTTTCTACGAGCCATCGGGGCTGTCTTGCATGTTACCGCATGGCTGTGGACGTCATTTTGACCTCTAACACCAGATGCGCCCGTCGGTTTTTTTGATAACACGGTTCCGTCGGGTCCCAACACGCCGGCTTTTCTTTGCCATATGACATAACATGCAGTTGTTCATGTGGCACCCCTAAACTGGTGAGATAGTTTTTCGTTCGAATGGCGCGCTTCTCACCAAGCACATAGTTATACGAAGAAGTCCCACGGGTATCACAATGCCCTTCAATCGTCACCTCGGCATCAGAGTGCGCGTTCATCCATTCAGCATTGGACCGTAAAATCATTTTCGACTGTTCGTTGAGTTGAAAACTATCCAGCGCAAAATGGACGTCCTGCAACCCGCTTTGAGCCGTCAGCTGTTCGGCTCGCGTTCGATTCATCCAATAATCACTGGGAGAGGCGTCCGCCTGGAGCTTTTGCCCAAATGGAGGATCCTCACCAATCAAGGGTTCCTCTTCAAGAAGATCAGAAAAGGTGTTGGGCTCATCCGAAAAATACCCTTCACTACCCGTAACGGATTCCTTCCCATCTTTGGGCGGAGTGAGATCAGAAAGATCCATCTGGTGAGCAACAGACCGACCCTTCTCAAATTTCTTGCCATGTTGAGAAGAGCCGTGCGAGGAGCGATGTGCACATCCCATAGCAAGCAGGACAATCAATCCGAGTATTCCCCAAACCACTATTCTGTTGGTAGATGAACGAACCATCATAATAGGCATACACTCCTTGTTCGATGACAAAACCAGACCGACACGGATTTCCCTCTTACCCTGACAAGAAAATACCCCTGATACAAAATTTGCAAAAACAAGGCCAGAACAACTTCTGGGGTATCATATATCTCTAATCAACCATGCCAGCGACAAAGAACTCACCCGCCTCCCTCCTCAACAAAGGGAACAATTTCATCTCTGTCTTGCAAAATTCATAATTAGGCTGCAGAGTTAAGAGATCACGACCCTGATTGAGGGGAAGCCCGTCGTTAGAACGAACAGCAAAGACCCCTTTTTTTTAAAAGGCCGGAATTCCCACGATAAGGTGAAATGAAGCCCCCTCTACAAGGAACATAAAGAAGGGTAGCCTACCCGGCGCAGCATTTACTCAACAATCGTGGTATTTCTTCAACGGATCGACGAACACGTCCGGAGGAAAAAACCAAGATCAATTATGCGAAGGAAAAAGAGCTCTGGCGGGGAAAAAGAGGAGCAAGGCTAAGAGAAATTATTCGACATTCCATTCTGAAGTAGCAAAGTACCAACTCTGCCCGCTGTATTCTTTGGCCCGATACATGGCTTGATCGGCAATTTCCAACAAACGCTGAGGGTCCGTAGAATCTTTGGGAGAGACTGCAATCCCCATACTGATCTGAACAGGAATATCTTGCCCACCTAACCGAATGGGTGGCGACAAGCATTCCAAAATTTTTTGAGCCACCTGTCGAATGTCCTGAATCCGATCAAGTCCCTGAAGAATCACCGTGAATTCATCCCCACTCAAGCGGGAGACAGTATCCGTATATCGCACACAAGTCATAAGCCGCTTGGCGACCACTCGCAAGACTCGATCACCAGTTTGATGGCCAAATTTGTCATTAATCGGCTTAAAATTGTCTAAATCCAAAAAGAATAAGGCCAGTAACGTACCATTTCGCCTGGCATGGGCTAAGGCTTGTTCCAGCCGGTCTTGAAACATAATCCGATTCGGTAAATCGGTCAAGGGATCATGAAACGCCTGATACCTCATCTGCAGTTCCGAGACTTTTCGGTCTGTCACATCATGTAAGATGGCCACAAAATGGGTGAGCTGTCCTTGCTCATTCACTAATGGGGTGAGCACTTGTTCAAGGACCAGGGATTCTCCAGCCTTCCCTTTTGCCATAATCTCGGTTTTCACACTACCCACGTCCTTTGTGGTGGGATCGAGCCGAGTCATCACGTTTTGGAGTTGTCCAAATGGAAAGGAATTCAACAGAGATCCGAGAACCTGGGGGGGAGAGACACCCAGCAAGGCGGAATAGGCCTCATTTACCCATTCCAAATGGCCATGGAGATCCGTCACACACATCGGGTCATTCACTGAACCAACGACGGCACTCCGCAGACGTAATTGTTCCAATTCTAAACCCCGCGCCATCAAGCGTTCAATCTGAAAACCCAACGCCCGCAACCATTCCATCACCGTCGAATCAAAAGCGGCCCCCATCGCGGAACACACGACCAACAGACTAGAGAGGTCCCCCTGGTGAGCCAATGGAAGACATAACGCTTCTTGCAGTTGAAAGGCTGATGGGTGCCAGGCCAGCCCACCAGGGAGGGTCTCGAGTCGAGAAAGTCTGGCAGCATCAGAGGCGCACGAAGCTTGGGCCAACCCATCTTGCTGAGAGATCTCGCTCCACCAAAGGGCACCATGAGCTTCCCAATCCAAATCCGGCGTGACGGCATGCGCTCGTAAGCGTACTCCATGACCTTCTCGCACGGTCGCCATCCACACAAACGGAAATCCAAAGGTTTGTACCAACCCTTCACAAATCCGCGTGAGGCACACGTCCATGCTTTGCCCACTTAATAATTCTGCTTCGAGATTCTGCACCAAACCCGCAAAGGGATGGGGTAAAGGACTGGTGACTTCCAAACGCAACCCCCAATGCCAAGTCGTCACCTTCCGAGACTGGTCAAGCATGGGAGTGACCACACACCGGAATTTCCGTGTGGATCCTCCTGATTGAACCAGTGTCACCACCCAGGTCACCGATCCTTGGGGAGGTTCAGGGGCACCAAGCTGATTCCGAATAATTCTCCATTCTTCCTCAGGAACCCAACCGGCTAACGACACTTTTCCCATACTGGCCAGATCTATTTCCAACGCATCACACGCGGCATCATTGGCCATAAGGACCACCCCCTCAGACGAGGTCATAAAATGAAGCTGTGCCGGATCTGACGAAACGATTGGTGCAAGGTCAAAAGAGGGAGAATCGGTTTCCGTGAGGAGAGCGTCCGAATATTGGGGCTCAGAAGAGCTATCGAGAATCGATTGGAGTTGTCCCTTCAAACGCTGGAGAGCTTCGCTCAGCTCTTGTTCTTGTGTACCAGATACCCCGTTCGAATCAGCTTGAAATTCCCGGAGGGATTGTTCCAACAAGTGATGGAGTTGGTGAAACGTTGTCACGATCAAACACACTCCTAGGAGGGAAGAAAAAGAAAGGATATGGTGTTACCGACAATAAACCTGAAAAGGGTATCCTTTGGCAAGTCGGCCAGAGGGTCAACCCGTCAAAAGAAGGGGCCTCTTTGGTAGGAACCTCGCGATCAGATCCTATCGTCTACCCCAGATGTTCGTTTGGAAAGGGAAATCAATCCTTTCTCCAAATCCCGTTGGGCCTGGACATAGCGATCCAGGGTCCCAATATCCGACCAATAACCAGCGTGAACAAACCCAAACATACGAGAACCGTTAGCTAACGCGCTCGTGTACGAATCGATAATAGAAAACGGAGTACCGTGCGGGGCATCCTGCAGAACTGACGGATGAAGAATATGGACCCCGGCAAACATCCGAGAAACGACCGCATCATTTTTCCCCGTCCCTTCAATCCCACGGCCATTGATTCTGAGAATACGGTTCTTGGCATTAGACTCGACAGGGCCCCACTCCGCGGCGTGTGGATCATCCCGCAGAACCATCGTCGTCACTCCAGCATGTGTGTCATGAAAATCTACCAACGCCTTTATATCTAACTCGATTAGGGTATCGCCATTCAAAATCAAAAAGGGCTGCCCGCCAAAAAAATCTTCCGCCGCTTTTACCCCACCACCTGTCCCTAAAATTTCGGGCTCATGAGAATAGGTCACCTGCATATCCCAGCGTGATCCATCACCAATCGCCGTTTCAATCAAGCGCCCTAAATAATGCAGATTGATCATAACTTCCCGAATCTCATTGGCACGCAGCAACAACAAATTCCAGATAAGTAACGGTGTCCCGCCTATGGGTAATAACGGTTTGGGAATCGTGTCAGTCAGTGGCCGCAGGCGGGTGCCTAGCCCAGCGGCCAGAATCATCGCTTTCATGATAGGTGAGTTATTGCCATTCAGGAATGTAGGACATCAAGTGAGTACGCAAATGATGGAGTTCCGGATACTTGTCTACGTTGGCGCGGACGTTCTTCAAGGTTTGAGGAATCGAAGTCAGAAAATTGGGATTCCCTTTAACGCGATCAATGTAGACAAACCGACCAGCCGCTTTCAGATTACGCTGAATGCTGGTGAAATCAAAGAGCTTGCGGAAGACTTGAGGATCGTTCAAAAGGCTTTCCGTCCGCTGAGACGAGGGAAGCTCTTGGTACATCCCCTCCCTATATCGAGCAATCAACCGATCAATCAAAGGCTCATCCAAGGTAATATACGAATCACGAAGGAGTGAAGCCAAGTCATACGTCATGGGCCCCATTAACGCATCTTGAAAATCAATCATCCCCAGTCGCTCTCCATCTACCATCAAATTGCGTGAGTGATAATCGCGGTGGGTAAAGACTGAAGGTTGCGCTGCCAACCATTCCGCTATCTGCTGAAATTCCTCACGAACAGGATTATAGTCTTCTGAGCACATGGGCCGACCGTGCCGAGCCACAATACCATATTCCAAAAAATGGTCGAACTCCCACATGTATAACGGAACATCAAAGGAACGAGTAAAGGCCAAACACGGCGATTGAGAAGATTGACCGCCTCGCAGATGAATGTGCACGAGTAGATCAATGGCTTGTTGATAGAGTCGCTCAACCAAAGTAGGGGAAGATCCCTGACAGGCTTGAGCTAATGTCACATCTCCAAAATCCTCCAAATAGAGCAACCCACCTGGCTCATCATAAAAATACAAGACGGGAACAGGAAGTTTTATACCCTGCAAAAACCTCAGAATGTTAACAAAGGGTAGCTCTGTCACCTCACCGCCTAACCCACTGGCAGCTTCTTCTGATGCTTTAAACCCCTCGGGATCGGCCAGTTGCATCAGGATCAAAGAGGCAACCGGAGCCTCAGAGAGTTGCAAACGATAGTACCTCCGGTTTGAGGCATCCCCTGCCAAAGGCACCCAGTGGGCAAGGTCGGAGGAAAACGGCAGATGGTGGCGAAGAGTAGAGGAAACGCGCGCACGATCGAGGGTCGTGGAACGTTGTGAGGTCTCAGACGTCATCTTTGCCGATTATACGGCCAGACTCCCTTCTTGTCATTAATCGTGGAGCCTCCCACACATTTCTCACACAGAAGAAAGGTGCCCTATATTGCCATATATGAACTCCCTCCGTTTGGGAAACGGGAGCTCTTGAATGATTCAAAAAAATTTCATTGCCGATTGGCTTTGCCCTATTCCATGGCTTTCCGAATAGCAAGAAGGAATGTTCAAAAAATCTTGCTGTCTATCCCCCCCAGCCCGAACACGCCGCCGGCCCTAACAAAGCGTTGAGAACGCCGCTGCTGACTTTTTTCAACGTTCCCATTAAAGATCTAGAAAATTTCGACGACAAGTAATAAGAAGAGAGGAAAATATCACCAAATCCCTGCTAACCACATCCAATAGGTAAAGGTGCCCTATGGAAATCAATAATTTTCCTCCCCCAACCATGAGCCCTACTCGCCAGACCGCAGCCGTCGGAGATGGCGATGTCGGCCAGAATAGCCCTTACTATCGCGGGAACCAGAGAAAATCTAAAAAGAATCCGGACGAACATTCAGAAGAAAGCACGTCCGGCTTCGAGGATAATTCCTCACTCATTGATATCCGCGTGTAATCCAACTCCCTTCATTTTCTTTTCCTTAATTGCTGCCTTAATTTTTTTCCTACATTTTCGCGCTACTTTTTATACAGCCGGGAATCCTGGTTGCCGATACAGTGCATAGGACAAAACACGGGCTCGTTATAGGAGAAACCAGTTTCTTCTTAGTGCCTTCTGAACCGAACCATGGTCATGCTTGCCAAAACAGAATGGGAAGTATCGGCCAGATTTTATGCTCGGAGTTACTATATCTTGGTGTCTATAAATAATATTATCCCTATATATAGTATTTTTTGATCAACTTGGGTATATTGCTTCCTAACTTAAGGGAGCACACTGCTAAGGGAACGGCATGAGCTATAAGTCCATTGGTGATTACGGCGTGATCGGGGATCTCCATACCGTTGCCCTTGTTGGTCTAGACGGTTCTATTGATTGGTGTTGCCTGCCTCGGTTTGATTCCCCCAGCCTTTTTGGAGCCATCCTGGATCATAAAGCCGGAGGGCACTTTAAGATTGCTCCCGTCCAAGAAGGTAATACTCGGCAAATGTACTTGCCGGAAACCAATATTCTCTTGACTCGGTTTCTACAACATGATGGGGTGGGGGAACTTACCGACTTCATGCCGGTCGAATCTGACGAAGCAGGCTATCGGCCTCGCCGTCACCAAATCATTCGGATGCTCTCCGTTGTCCGGGGAACGGTGACCTTTCGGCTTGAATGTGCGCCAGCATTCAATTTCGGGCGCGATCCACACCAGATCGAGGTTCGATCAAAGGGCATCATTTTTCAATCCGGAGATCAATCAGTCGGGTTAGTGAGTCCTATTCCACTGAACTCGCGGGAGGGCTTAGCGTATCAAGAATTCACCCTGCAGCAGGGGGAAAGCCTGACGTTTTTTCTGGAATACCTCGAAACCAAAAATGGGGATCAGCTGTTGGCCACCCCAGAATCTGGCGAACAAGCCTTTCAAAATACCTCCGCCTTTTGGCAACGGTGGCTGTCACAATGCGAGTACGACGGACGGTGGCGTGAAGTGGTCCATCGGTCGGCCCTCACACTCAAGCTCCTCACCTATGCCCCCACCGGAGCCATTGTCGCTGCACCCACCACCAGTTTGCCGGAACATATTGGTGGCCCACGCAATTGGGACTATCGCTACACGTGGATTCGCGATTCTGCCTTTGCCCTCTACGGCCTTCTACGCTTAGGATTCACAGTTGAAGCTGGCCGCTTTATGGAGTGGATCAATGCTCGCTGCCACGAATTGAATCCTGACGGGTCTATTCAATTGATGTATGGCATTGATGGTCGTCGTCATGTGGCGGAAGAAGAATTGTCTCACCTCGATGGACATCGAGGCTCTCGCCCCGTGCGCATCGGTAATGGCGCAGCTTCACAACTGCAAATGGATATGTACGGAGCTTTGATGGACGCCGTGTATCTGTACAATAAACACGGGGCGTCAATCTCGTATGATCTCTGGGTCAACCTCTGTCGTCTGTTAGATTTTGTTTGCGACCATTGGGAAGAACCCGATGAAGGTATTTGGGAGGTGCGAGGAGGGCGCCAACATTTTGTGTATTCCAAAGTCATGTGTTGGGTGGCCTTAGATCGCGGGATTCGTTTAGCCGACAAACGAGGCTTCCCCGGAAATCGGACTCGCTGGATGGCGGAACGCGACCGGATCTACCGAGAAGTTATGGAACGGGGCTGGAATGCCAAGATCGGCGCGTTTGTGCAATCGTACGACGGGGAAGCATTGGATGCCGCCAATCTCATTATGCCTCTGGTCTTTTTTGTGTCTCCCACGGATCCTCGTATGCTCTCGACCATAGACCGCACCCTGGAACAACTTTCATTAGGCAGTTTGGTGTACCGGTACGAAAACGGCAAAGCGGCCTCAGATGGGATAGACAGCGAAGAAGGTACCTTCAGCATGTGTACCTTTTGGTTAGTCGAAGCTTTGACGAAAGCAGGACGGTTGTCTGAAGCGCGACTAATTTTTGAAAAGATGTTAAGCTATGCCAATCATCTTCGTTTATACGCTGAGGAAGTCTCACACTCTGGTGAGCAGTTGGGAAACTTCCCCCAGGCCTTTACCCATTTCGCGCTCATTACCGCCGCGTGCAATCTTGACCTGGCTCTCAATACTAAACGCGCTGCACATACTGTCGCCAGACGTAAACGACCGTCATCATACTTATCGCTTTAATGTTTGTTGATCAGCCTTTGGGAAGAAGCTCCCACCAGGCCTAACCCAGAAGAGCACCACATGACAGCGGTACAGAAGGACTTAGGCAGTCATCACATGCGGCGTTAACCTGCCCCTAGGAGATTGACATGTCACCTACCACACCTACCTCAAAACCCCCAGCAGTAGCTACCACCCGAACCGCCGCCACACATCCCTGTACAGTGATTATTTTTGGCGCTTCTGGGGATCTGACTCGTCGCAAACTTTTGCCAGCTTTGTATAATTTATTGCTGGACGGGCTTTTGCCAGAGAATTTTGCCGTGTTGGGTTTGGGACGCAAACGCCTGTCGGATGACGATTTTCGAAAAATCGCTCGCGAGGGTATCGAGCAATTCTCCCGACAATCTCTTCAGTCCGAAAGATGGGATACCTTTCATCGTCGACTCTTTTTTTGTTCCGGCGACCTTAGCGCCCCTGAATATTATGGAACCATTCGAGAACGATTGAACGCCATTGAGACCCAATTCCACCTGCCCAACAATCGCATCTTCTACCTTGCTATACCCCCAACATCCTTTGCCCCAGCCTGCGAGGGCTTACAACAGGCCGGGTTGGTGGCCCATGCTGATGCCCCTGAACTCTACAGTCGGGTCATCGTGGAAAAACCCATCGGGCATGATCTGGCTTCCGCTCAGGCTATCAATACTTCTATTGGCCAAGTGTTTCATGAGTCTCAAATTTATCGCATTGACCATTACCTTGGGAAAGAAACCGTTCAAAATATCATGGTCATGCGTTTTGCCAACTCAATCTTCGAACCATTGTGGAACCATAATTATATCGACCATGTGCAACTGACCGTCAGCGAGGCCGTGACCCTTGGCAGCCGTGCGGCCTACTACGAGGGAGCAGGTGCCCTCCGGGATATGATTCAAAATCATATCCTTCAACTCATGTGCCTCATCGCCATGGAGCCGCCCTATTCTCTTGACCCGGATGTGGTACGCAATGCCCGCATGGATGTGTTGCGAGGGCTACGCCCTATTCGGGGGAAAGAAGTGAAAGACATGACGGTGCGCGCCCAATATTCCCATGGAACCATCAATGGGAAGGACGTCCCAGGGTATCGACGAGAAGAAGGGGTTCAGCCTGACTCCACAACAGAAACGTATGTGGCCTTAAAAGTCTTTTTAGAAAATTGGCGATGGGCCGGGGTGCCATTTTATATCCGCACAGGGAAAGCCATGCCCAAACGCGCATCGGAAATTGCCGTACAATTCAAAGAGATTCCACAGATTCTGTTTAACGCCAATCCCCAAATCCCCCAGGCCCCAAATCTTCTGAAACTTCGGATTCAACCTGAAGAGGGCATGGCCATGCGGATCATCTCTAAAGTGCCCGGCACCAAAGCTCAAACCCATCCCGTACAAATGGACTTTCAATATGGAGATGCCTTTGACGCTCCTTCTCCAGAAGCCTACGAGCGATTGCTGTTTGATGTTATGGAGGGAGACACCTCTTTGTTTATGCGGCGGGACGCCGTTGAGGCATCATGGGCTTGGGTGACCGATATTTTAGAAGGATGGCAAGACCACGGAACCAAGTGGTTGCCAGAGTACCCTGCCGGCTCCTGGGGCCCCATTGAAGCCGATCGACTCATTCAAACCGACGGCCATCAATGGCGCGAAGTATAAAAAGTTTTTGAAAAAATCCCCAGTTTTGTTTTCGCTCCGCTCAGACGCTCATCGTAGGCAACCGTGTACCTTAGCCTCGGAATACTTCACCTCACCAATCCCCTGGCGGCCATTGAGGTGGATGTTTACCACCTCCCCAAGATAGTCCATGTTCCGAAAATGACTGGCCAAACTCGCTCAAACCTTGGGTGATATACTGGAGTCAATCGGGTTCGTCCTTCTTGTGTCAGTAAAAAGGACAGTAAAATGGTGAGATTTCTTATCCCTACCCCCTCATCGAACAGTGGTACAGAGGGCGGAGTCGATAGCCTGTTCGAGGCGCACTAGTCCTTTCATCACATCTGCCCCGACGTGGACACGGATGACCCGCCGTTGTCGGCTCGTCAGACTTTGCATATCCCCCAAGGCTTGCGCCGCTTTCAAGACACCAAACGTATATGGTTCATCTGGGATCGGAAGATCTTCCTCATCGTCGCACGTCACTTGAATAAATACTCCGGTGTTCGGCCCGCCCTTATGTAATTGCCCCGTGGAATGCAAAAATCGCGGCCCATATCCCAAGGTCGTGGCGACCTGTTTAACATCACGCACTCGCGTGCGTATTCGCTCGAACATATTATGGACGGCATCGGTCTTTTCCACGTAGGCATTAATCGCAAAATAATCTCCAGGTTGCATACGAGCGATATGCGTCGCCACCACCGATTCCAGGCTGGAACAGTCATTCAAGGCCAGCCTATTCTGCTCATCCGTAAACACCCGAATGGTCCCATCTGCCAAAATCGAGGATGATTCTGGAAGAGATCCTGTTTCTTTAAATTTTTCCAGGTAGGCCTTGGTGTAGTCTTTACTTTCCTGGACATTCGGTTGATCAAACGCGTTAATACCCAAAATGGCGCCGGCCACGGCCGTAGCCATTTCCCACAGGAAAAACTCTTCCCCTAGATTAATCAGATCGGCCACGTCTATTCGAACAATCGGGTGCCCAGCCTTCTCCAGCGCCGTGATTTTGGTTTCTTGAACGGCATCAATCCCTTGTTCATAGCGAATATACGCAAAAACTCGATCCTGACCATAGCCCTCAGGCGCTCCTAACAACTCACCGTCAATGGGAATAATCCCTTTGCCTTCTTTCCCGGTGCTTTCAGCCAGCAATTGTTCCAACCAGGCGCCCAGATCCCACAGAGCCGATGAGGTCACAAACGTCAGCTTATCTCTTCCAGCTTTAGCCAAAAGTCCCAACACCGTCCCGAGAATGACTCCGGGGTTTTCTTGTGGAGGCACAAAGGCATCACAAGAATGCCGCATTCGTTCTGCTCGATGCAGGAAATGGGCAATATTCACCCCCATTAAGGCAGCCGGGACTATGCCAAAATTGGAGAGAGCCGAATAGCGGCCACCAATTTCAGGAACCCCTGGAAGTATGTGTCTAAACTGTAATGTCTTGGCCACCTGCTCGAGTAAAGACCCAGGATCGGTAATCGCCATAAAATGGTCACCGGCCTTATCTCCCACAACTTGTTGCATACGCGCAAAGAAATATTTTTGAAAAACGAGTGGTTCAGTGGTCGACCCCGATTTACTGGCTACCACACAGAGAGTCTTAGACAGATCCACTTGCTGCTCAAAGGCCCTGACTTGCGAAGGCACCGTACTATCCAACACATGAAGTTCGGGATATCCTGGAATCACCCCATACGTCATCCGTAACACCTCTGGACACATACTGCTTCCCCCCATACCCAACAGCAAGACATGTTGGAATCCTGCTTCCTTGATGTCTTGGGCCACTGCTTGTAGGCGGGTAATTTGAGGAAGTTGTTCATCGGTAATTCTCAACCACCCCAACGCATTCCGAATGATCTGATGATGCGCCGGATCGTGATGCCAGATGGTGGGATCTTTGGCCCATAGCCGACGAACAAAATTAGTCTCTTGAAATTCTCTGAGGGTCACGTTGACCTTCTCTTGAGAGGCTCCTAAGGAATAGATGACTCGATCTAATTTTTCCTCTAACACCTCCACTCGTTTCCGACTTATCACGCCCATGAGTTGGTCAAACGGCTCAACAAACAATCTCGCCCCGTCGGTTAAGAGCGTGTCCGTCACCTCTTCCATGGAAATCCCCACTTCGTCCAACTGCTGCATGGTGGCTTTTGCCTCATCGAGACCATCTAGGATGGTGTTCTTCACGGTACCATGGTCCCGGAATGCCGCAAAGGTGGCTTCTGGCATGGTATTCACAGTATCCGCACCAATGAGTTGATCGACATACAGCGTGTCAGGGTACTTGGGATTTTTGGTTCCAGTACTGGCCCAGAGCACACGCTGCACCCTGGCGCCATGTTTTTTCAACGATTGAAAATCGGAACTGGCAAAAACCTCCTGAAATTTCTTGTAGGCCAATTTGGCATTCGCGACCGCCACTTTCCCGAAGAGACCTTCCAGCACCGCTCGTGTATCTGGATGAGACTCGTTTTTAAGTTTGGCTTCCAATTTTTTATCAATCAAGCTGTCGATCCGACTCACAAAAAAACTGGCCACAGACGCCATGCGGCTTAGGTCCCCTCCCTTGTCGGCCAATCGCTTCAAGCCACGGATATAACTCCAGGCCACTTGTTCATACCTCGTCACACTAAACAACAGCGTGACATTGATATTGATGCCTTGGGAAAGCAGCTCCTCAATAGCCGGCAACCCTTCCTTGGTTCCCGGCACTTTGATCATGACATTGGGCCGCTCCACGGCCTTCCACAACCGAACCGCTTCATCAATGCTGGCTTGCGTATCAAAGGCTAAATGTGGCGACACTTCAAAACTCACATACCCATCACGACTCTTGGAACTCTCATACACCGACCGCAGCACATCTGCCGCATCTTGAATATCTTGAATAGCCACTCGCTCATAAATCTGTTTCACGCTGGTCACTTCCGAGGCAATCTGTTTGAGAGCCTCATCATAATCGGTACTCCCTGCAATCGCTTTCTCAAAAATAGCGGGATTGGACGTCATCCCCATGAGGCCATCCCGGTCAATGAGACCCTTGAGCTCACCAGAGGTGATCAACCCACGACGAATATAGTCATACCAGGGGCTTTGCCCGAACTCACGAAGCTGAACAAGAGGATTCATGATCACATTCTCCTTAAAAGAAATGAATGACCGTCGATTCCTGACCCCCGGAGGTGTCCAGATACCCAGAGTTGAGGTTCTGTGTCAGATCCAGAATCAGGGGCCGAGTAGGCATGGATATCGAGTGGAACTCGCGAAGGAGACTTGAATTTCATTATGGGTCTCTCTTCAACCAAGGGGATAGAGGTATGGTCTTCGAAACAGGGATCCCGTAACCACCTAGGGTTCAATTTTTACGGCATTACAAGAGATCATACCATTTAACCTGGCTTGCTAATAGGTGTATCAGGATGAAAATATTCCGAGCTATGGGAAAAACATCCCTCCTAAATTTCTTTCGATGAAGCAAAGAGAGGACCTTCAATAGTCTATTTGCCAAGGACAGGAATCCCTCATTATGATGCGTAGTGATGAAAGTGCATCTCAGCCACCCTACCCGTGAAATCGAACTTAAAGGTCCCAAACCGGTGGGTGAAATTTTCAAAACCCTTAATCTCATCCCTGAAGCCTTTTTGGTCATACGCGGGCAAGACCTCATGACCGAAGATGAAATGGTGGCAGACGGGGATGTCATCGAAGTTCGGCCGGTTATTTCTGGAGGGTAACCCATGCGTTGCCGAAAATGCCCAAAACGGGCGGTACTGGGTTTACCTCGGCACAATACCGCATTTTGTGGGACCTGCCTCACCGAATTTGTGCGGACACAGGTGCAACGGGCGATTAAATCTCAGGACATGTTTTCCCCGGATGATCTAATTCTTGTCGCGGTCTCTGGCGGAAAAGATAGTCTGACGCTGTGGGAGATTCTCCTAAAACTGGGCTACAAAGCGAACGCGCTCTATGTCGATTTAGGTATCCCGGGCTATTCCGAACGATCCAGGGAAAAAGTCGAACGTTTTGCCAGAGAAGTGGCTGAACCCTGTGGGGCACGTCTGACCATTCACAGGGTAGAAGAAGACGCGGGGGCTGGTATTAAAGAATTGGCCACCCTCGTCAAGCGACCGACCTGCTCGGCATGCGGAACCATTAAACGGTACCAATTCAACCGAGTGGCCTGGAAAAACCACTATGATGTCATGTCCACCGGACACAATCTGGATGATGAAGCCGCACGGCTCCTTGGCAATGTCCTCCAATGGCAAGAAGAATATTTACAAAAGCAATCTCCCAGTCTGCCAGCCTCAATCGAAGGCTTTGCCAAAAAAGTCAAACCCCTTTACCGGATGACAGAGCGAGAAATCGCCGCCTATGCCGTGGTAAATCGGATTGATTATTTAGTGGAGGAATGCCCCATGGCCAAAGGCGCGAAAATGTTGGTGTATAAAGATGTGCTCAATCGCTTAGAAACCGAATCTCCTGGAACCAAACACCGATTTTATTGGGGATTTCTAGATAAACAAAAGAAAGCCGCAGCCTCTTCCATGTCTATGACCGACATTGATCAGGCGATCTTACAGCCCTGCACCACCTGCAGCCAGCCCACCACCGCCGGCACCTGCTCTTTTTGCCGCCTGATGACCAAGGCCAAAACCCCCGCCAAATAATTCCTCTTGGATACATCCTTTTTGGCGTCCGTTCCAGATATCGCGTGTCATTAAGGATTTCAAAAAAGAGAAGGACTACTTTAAAACCTGTTTGTCATGCCCGCGGAGGCGGGCATCCAAGAGAAGCTTGATGAACCCTGGATTCCCGTTCACCGCCTTCGCGCTTGCGCGTAGAAGCGCTACAGCGCGTAAACGCGAGGACAAGCTTCACGGGAATGACCTCAGTTCCTACAATATCCCTATTTCTTATCCAGTGATTAATGAACCAATCAATACCATGCAACAGGGTTGTCATGTAAAAAGGGTAATCCGTAAGCATGAAGTAAAAACCCTCTAGAAAATTAAAATAGTATTAAATCACTTTTCTGTTAGGTCCGTGACAATCTACAGCGTTATGCCTAGTATCTTTACTCACCCTCCTTTTGATGAATAGTTTCTTTTCATTTTTCGTAGTGTAATCATGAGCATGTTTCGTCTCCCCCTTAACAAAAACGCCAAACCCACATACTGGTTTCCATTAGCATTGGCCTTCTGTGTATTCAGTCCACTGACAGCCTCTGCTGAACCCGCTTCCCTTTCCTGCGATTCAGCCCGCGCTCAACTGGAACACACGCAACACACGCTTCTCCCATTGAAACATCAGCAACAAAAGATCCAACGACACGTTCGTGCCATCTACCAAGAACTGTTGGCTTGCCAAACCGGTACAGAATTATCGCTAGCTCAACAAAAATATTGCACTCAACTTCAGGAAGAAGGCCCCAAACAATTCCAAGCCATGGTTGAGGCCATAACCCTTAGCTATGAGACTTCTCAACAACTAGCTCACCAAACCCGCCAAGTTCAACTCGCCTGCCCAGCAATTTCTGATGAGACTTTTCCCCAGATAGCCAGACCGGCCCAGTTCTAAAAACCGTTTAATTTTTTTAGAATTTTTTAGACTTCGTGCTTTGTCATCGTTGGCGAAGCGTCAACAGGTGAGTCTAGGCCATATGAAGAAGAGAGGTATGTTTTCTCCCTGGCCATCCAGAGAATAAATCCAATTCCTAGCCAAACTAGCAACGCGTTGAGGGAAATCACATTAGCGGCAAATCCGACGCTACCCGCAGATACAAATGGAACTAGCCTGATCGGGACAAGACGTCCAATCCGAACAAATAACGGTAAGGAGAACGAAGGAAGAGAAATGAGAGGGTTATTCAGGCAGTTCGATACCGCCGCCTTCGAGATCGGTATCAAGACCCGTAAGTTCCAATTTGTTGCCGACTCGCCACCATTCGGCAGACACTTCGGAAAGCGTTCCCTTGGAGGTGTAGAATTTTGCGGAAGGGATTTTCACCGATTGATCAGTTTCTTTGTGTATTTCCATGACCACGGTTTTCAATATCGTATCTTCGACTTTCAGCGAATCCGGGGTTTCCGTGAGGACAAATCGGTCGCTTGGATTGGTTTCCCAGACATTATGTTTTAAGGTTGCCACTTCGGTTCCTGTGGGCATGAACACCCCCATGCTCAACGCGAGTTTTTTGTCTTCTCCCAGCCACTCAATACGGGCCTGTTCCTTCCCATGCGCAACAAAGGTTCCGTTGGTATTGCGAAGGATATTGGTTCCTAACTGGATATCCATCTTTTCCTAATCCTTTCCCTCTTTTCAACAAATAACAGCTTGATTATTCCCCAGAAGAATCGAGCAGTTCAAGCCCTGAAATATTCATCACCGGACTGATCAAATCAATTTCTTGGATTTATGTGATTCTTAGGAATGCTCTGCCGATTTCAAAGGAGGATCCTTGCCTTTTAACAACATGAGGCATACGAGTCCAATTAAAATCCAGAGAATTTCTCGCACCCTTCTGATCAAGGCAAAGGTAATCCCCGTCACTTCCGTATACCCAAAACTCATGAGCAGCAACGTGTATCCCCCTTCTTGCGCACCCAGGCTCCCAGGAATAAAAAAGGTTCCCCCTTTAATAAAGACCGTCAGGGCGGCGATAGAAATCGACGACCACACATCCACCCCCACATCTAAATAATAGAGAATGGCATAGACCTCCAGCGTTTCCGTGAGCCAGGCGAGGGAAAACGTGCCCAAGGCCGCATAAAACGTCTTCCGGTGATGTGAATAAAAATTCCGAATGGTGTCGTCCAGTTCTTGTAACTGCCTCTCTCGTTTTTCGAGAAAGGCTAATCGGACTCCACACCTACGCAGCATCCGCAAACACCCCATGCCAATGCCATAGCGTTGGAGCATCACAAACAACCCTATTCCAAAGGCCAACAACCCCAAGCTCACCAGCATGGCCATCCAATAATGGTCCGCATCCCCGATAATCCAAAACGCCAACCCCAAGCCCACCAAAATAAAAAGCACCTGTGCCAGAGTCATCGTCGTTTTCGCCGTGATCACCGATGCCAAACCATCCACCATGGGGACACCATATCGTTTCAAAAAATAGGCCTTCAGGGGCTCGCCACCCATATAGGCTGTGGGGGTGGTCACGTTGACGGTTTCTCCAGCCATGCGAATCGCAAAGAGACCCAGAAACCTGACGTTTCGAACATACGGCCCCAATGTCAGTTGCCACCCAAAGGCTTCTAACCCATACACGACTATCATCGGAAGCAGAATAATGCCCAGGGGGAGGAGGCCTAATTGTGAAGCTGTCTGAAGAATCGGTTCAAGACCAATGTGAAGGACAATCCCAATCATGGCCGCCAGGCCAATGATCAGGAAAATCAGTTTAAGCACGAGGGATGAGGCTTCTGCGAAGCATCCAGGTCAGGGACATCACGAAGAACCAGGAACCAATTGCGGCAAGCGCTAAAAACCAATGTAAAAAGCCAAGCCCCGCACAGACCAGCACAACGACGGAAAAATCCCGATTGGCTACGTTGCTTAACATAAATTCAATGTTTGCCCGTCCTCGTTCGCTTAGCCGTCGAAAATCTCGCGGACGAGACCGCAGGTGCCGAGCATGTTTGACCAAGAACAATGACACGACAGTGGCCAATACGGCGGAAGCGCCAAGAAGAAGGGGGAGATGCGTCTGTTCCCACGGCCCGGAGAGGAAGGCCCCACAAGCAATTCCCGAAAAGATGGCCATATGCACCACATTGTCCGCCCAAATATCTAATTCTTGCCCAAACTTAGATTCGGAAAAGGTCAGGCGAGCGACTTCGCCATCACAACAATCAATTATGACGGACAGCTGAAACACCAGCGCCCCAATTAGTGCCAATTCCCACGACCCGGGGACAAACAATCCTGCCGCCACAAGGCCAGTGACCATGGACACCATTGTAATGGTATTGGGTGTCCACCCTAACTTTAAAAAGAGTCGGGTCAAGAGCCCCGAACATTTGCGATTCACATAGCGATCAACAAATCCATCAAACCCACCTTTAAGGGATTGGAACGAACGAACCAAAGCCCGTTCCGCCAATTGGGGTCCCTTCGGTCCTCGGACATCTCGGAACCAATGAGGATAGCCCGAAACCGTTTGGACTGTGCCTTCTACGGCTGCTTGTTCCAGGGCTAAACGTAATGGATTTGTGCCGTTGGTCTGCCAGACCCCTGAAATTCCTAACAGCCTGGCAGGTAACACCATGAGATCACCAACAATCGGAAGCCGGCTCCGTTCCTCCCCTTTTGATGGTGAAGCGTGCAAGGGATGATGGGGAGCAGGGCCATCCTGAAACACCACAGAAGCCGTCGTTCGTCCTTCGAAACTTCCAGGCCGCATGAATACTCCAGGGTTGCCCCAATGGTGCCCTTCATCCGCACTTCCAATGACGACAACAACTTTCCCTTGTGCCCCTTCATCTCTTAGACGCTGTACCAGGGTAGGAGAATAAACAGTATGACACCCCACGACCAAACACGGACCAATCACTTCGTCAGCAAGTGTTTCCCATGTTTGTGGGTCATGGGGGGGAAATTCGCGAACCGGGAGCCAGCGCACAGCGGCCTGAATCCGGTTATCTTCTCGCAGTAACAAACGAAGAGCTTGCTCCTCAGACCCAGCCAATACCCAAATCTGAGAGATCCCACCACGTTGCAGCGTGAATACGGCTCGTTGAAACAGTGTCATCCCCCCCACGCGAGTCAATGGACTGGGAACGGTTTCTCCTGAACCAGCGCCGCCTTGGGTCAATACCCCGGACGAGGTCAGCAGGATCGCCGTATCAACGGCGTCAGTCGTTTCTTGTTTAAGGATCCCATCCATAATTATTCACTTACCCAGGGACAGAGGCAGTTGAGCTATTATTCTCTAAAGCGAGCATGGCAGGCAAGGTTTGAGAGGTTGCACGATCAATGTCTTCAGGAAAATCAATCTCCACCCATGGCCATCCCCCAATTTTTTCATAACCCACGGGGACTTGTTGGAAAAAATCTTTCAGGGCATCCTCATATTCCATATCCAATTTTCCCGCATCGATACAGGCTTGTACGGATTGCAACAACGGCGGGATATCCTGTTGTTGGACCTTAAGAAATCCTACACCTTCCCCAGCCTCATCGTAGACGGCTGGGAGTATTTTACTTAAGGAAATAACCTGGCCTGCGCGCACAGCAACCATACATTCCTCAGATTCTTGCTTCACCGTCTCATCCATTAACAAAGCCGTTGGTAAAGGTGAGCGGATCAGTCGGGCCAAAATCTCTTGAGCATACAACACATCGGCATCCATAAGCATGACATCTTCCACCATTTCGTCCTTTGCGGCCCAAAGCGACATAATGCTCCCACGAACAAATTGCTCATTCACCACCCAACGGATCTCCCCCGCAAATGTTTCCGCAGCTATCGCACTCCGAATATACTCTTGCGCAAAACCGACGACGAGCACCACTTTTGTGACACCCAACCGAACCAAGCACTCCATATGACGAGATAATAAGGTCTGCCCCCCAATAGGCATCAGACATTTAGGACGACCGTGAGTGACCGCTTGCAACCGCCGACCCATACCTGCCGCAAAAATAATCGCTTTCACGCTCGCCCTTTCTCCAATATGATCTGAAAGGCCGATAAAAATCCTTCAATATTTTGGCTCGTGAGTGCTCCGATATTGCCCACCCGAAATATCTTGGCCTCTAATTGGCCCTGCCCCGCATATATAACATACCCAGCTTGCTTCAACCTATCATGGAGCTGGGCATAGGAAAGCCCATCAGGAAGATTATAAGCCGTTAAGGTATTGCTTTGCATTTCTGGCGACAGCAGGGGGCGAATGCCCCACTCAGCCATACGAGTTCTGATCATCTTTGCATATCCTTGAAAACGTTTAATGCGATTCGCCAGGCCCTCTTCTAATAATTCATTCAGCGCTTCCCGGAAGGCATAATACACCTGCACCGCTGGGGTAAAAGGAATCGTGCCTCGTTCCAGCTGTTCATAGTAATTGGCCAAATTCAAATACGTGGATCGCTTGGGATATTTCATCACCCGTTCCATGAAGCCTTTCCGTACCAACACAAACGCCGCACCGGGAAACCCTTGAATACATTTCTGGGCAGCTCCGGCCACCAGGTACATCTTCTTCCCAGCAATATCCAAAGCTTCTCCCCCCAAGCCACTCACCGAATCGACCATAAACACGCGATTGTTTCGATCCACGAGCTCCGCTATTTCATGGACCGGATTCAAGAACCCCAGGGTTGTTTCATGATGCACCATCGCCACAGTATGCACCTCGGGATGTTGATGAAGTGCCAACTCAACCATCTTCAGATCCGGGGCAACCCCCCAGTCATATTTTAAATCTGGGATCCCCAAGCGATGATACTTAATCATCTCGGACAGACGTTCCCCATACACCCCATTGGTAATCACTAACGCGCGCTTGCCAACAGGCAAGCTGGACATTAAGGCGGCCTCTACAGCCGCCGTGCCAGAGCTTGTCAGCACAATCGCCGTATACTCGTCTTCCTCCCCAGGAACAAATACCTTCAGCAATTTTTGGCGAATATCGGCAAGAAGCTCAGTGAATTCCGACTCTCGATGACATATATCTGGTTGGAGTAACGCTTGTCGGACGCGATCAGAAACATTAACAGGACCGGGGTTTAATAAAATCATCAGTAAAAAATTCCTTTACCGTACCAGTTTCATTAGAAAGCCATAGCCCCCTTAAACCGTTTGGTCAACTCAGGTGGAGTTAGCGCAATTCGATCCGCTTCTTCTAGTTGTTCATTCACCTTCACTAAGAGAAAACTGGGTCCCTGATCCCCTAGCATCGTTTTAAATTCATACACAATATCTTCTCGTTCCCAAACCCGTTCGACATTGACATAACCGGCCGCTTTAGCCATTTTGTCTAACCCGACGACCCGGGAGTAGGTGGGTTGATTGCCCGTAGTGCCATACACCTCATTGTCGAACACCACATGAATCAGATTTTTAGGCTTAAGGGCGCCGATCGTAGCCAAGGTCCCCAAACTCATAAGGACATTCCCATCGCCATCAAAGACCACAACGGTTTTCTGAGGTTGGGCCAAGGCCAACCCTAATCCGATCCCCGCGGTTGCACCCATCGAACCAATCATATAAAAATTTTGATCGCGGTCACGAAGCTTACAGGCTTCACGGGAGGGGAAGCCATTACAAATGATGAGGGGTTGATCCGTCATGACTTCAAAAATGGCCGCCATCGCCTGCGCACGGCTTTGCATGACCCCTTCTTCCGGTCCAATCATCTGTGGCTCTCCATGGGATTAATTCTGGTCATTTTCCTAAATGAATTACGGCTGAAGAGTCTTCACCACACCCTTTTTCAACAACAACCCAACAGGAACCCTTTGCTCCTTAAAGGTCTTTGCCGTCCATTGCAAATCTTCGACAATGGTCTCCGAGGCCAGCGTCCGGTGAGGAATTCGCACCATATCCAAGAGTTGCGTCATGGTTTCTCCCATCACCAGATGCTCTGGAGCATCTTTGCCTTCAAATCCTCGCCAGGAGATTAATAACAAGCAAGGAATCTGATAGATCAAATTCAAGGAATCCAAGACATTAAGCGCATTCCCTAAGCCCGAATTCTGCATGAGCACGGCAGGAATCTTTCCTCCCAGATAGGCACCTGCCGCCATGGCTAGGGCTTCATCCTCACGAACAGCTGGAGTGTAAAGCCGCTCCTCTGTCAAATGGGCGATAATGCCCCCAAGAATGGTATCTGGCACACCGGTAAAAAAGTCGAATCCGATGCCCTGCAGGCCTTTAACGAAATCATCCGCTTCAATCATCGTTACATTCCCACGAAATACACAAAGGCTCGCCCCCGCCTATCCAAAATGAGGCGACGTTATTTACAGCAAGATGTCAGGGATACGAGTACCTATGGAATGGTGAATAACACCGGCACAACCACATGGGAGGCATGCCGAACAGAGACGATTATAGCCGAGAGAGAGACCATTCTCAAGAAAGCCACACGTGTGAGTTGCGAGAAAATTTGAGAAAAGAGTAGACTGTACCTCATAGTTAACTGAATCGTTTTCTAGATCCTCCTTTTCGATGAAATCAGCCAAACACTCCTCAAAATCAGGTTATACTGAACAGCATGCCAAGAGTGGCCTGACCGCTAAATTACCTCGCTTTGAAACCTGGCCTAATCAGTATCCAGGCTACGAAATTGCCATTGAAATTCCGGAATATACGGCCATTTGCCCAAAGACCGGGTTGCCCGATTTTGGAACCATTCGACTGACCTACGTGCCAGACAAAGCCTGTATCGAGTTGAAATCTCTCAAAATTTATATCCACGCCTATCGCAATCTTGGGATCTTTTATGAAAATGCGGTGAACCGCATC
>JAZFZJ010000033.1:0-5786 GCA_036443915.1 Nitrospirales bacterium | reverse complement strand
GAGACAAAAACCCGATTGTTGACACCCGAAGAAGAAGCCAAGTTGATGTCGGCAGTCGGTCCAACCATAGCCCCGTGGGTGCGATTTGCCATTCTTACGGGATTGAGGCAAAGCGAGCAATTGACCATGGAATGGGCTAACGTGAATCTTGAATTGGGGATTGTCACCTTGCCTGAGACGAAAGCCGGTGGGGTGCAATATGCCCCGCTGAACGAAGAAGCCAAGGACATCTTGAGGAACCTGGATTCCTGGCAGCGGTCGAAATGGGTTTTTCCGAGTGGCAACCCCGCGACTCATGCAAACATTGCGAACCTGAAACGGTGGTTTAGGAAAGCGGTGAAACAGTCGGGCATTCCCTGGGTACGCTGGCATGACCTGAGACATTGCTTTGCCAGTCGGCTGGCCATGAGCAATGCCCCCTTGGGCACCATAGCCGCCTTGTTGCGGCATAGCAGCACGGACTTGGTGAAGCGATATGCTCATTTGAGTCCCTCGCATTTACAGCAAGCCGTGGAGATGGTGTCGGTGTTCGGAAAGGACCGAAAGTCAGAGAGGAATGGGGCAGAAAACCCCCCGTCCTCAGATGGAACCGTGACAGGAACCGGAACGGCGGAGCAAGAGGAAGTCCAACAGGATGCGTAAGTGGTTGATTGTATTGGTCGGAGCGAGAGGAGTTGCACCTCCACACCCCGCCTTACAAAGGCCGGGGATATGTTAAAATTTCTATCGGCTGGAAGCCTCGCTTGTGGGGGCGACTGGTGGATGTATAAGGGGTCAGTGAATTGGTCCCACCATTGGTGGGGGAGTTTAGGCGTCCTGGTTCATCGTCGAAGGGGTGCAAAGAGGAAACTCAAGGTGAAAGGTCGTTCCTTGGCCTACTGTACTTTGAATATGGACTTGTCCTCCATATTCCTGAACTAAGGAACGAACGGAGTGAAGGCCTAAGCCTGTGCCTTGCCCTGGTGGTTTGGTGGTATAGAACGGCTCAAAAATCTTGTCCATTTTTTCTGGTGGAATTCCCGGTCCCGTATCTCCGATACTGATGGACGCCAGGTGATCTGTATTCCTAGCTCCGAGTGTCAAGGTGCCCTGACCATTCATGGCCTGCAACGCATTAATAATGAGGTTGACACAAATTTGTATGATGGCTTCCGGTCTCGCCAGAATAATGGGTTCAGCAGCATAGTCTCGGACGATCTGCATGTTCTCAAGACCTGATGCAAATTTCGCTACCTTCATCGCTTCTTCAAGTTGTTCCGTGAGGGTGACGGGGACACATTCTTGAGGGGTGGTCTGACGAGAATAGAGGTTGAGTTCACGACACATGGTGATTATTCGTTTTGCCGCCTGTAAGACTTCGGAGGCTTGCTCACGGATGGTGACGGGGTCGGGTTCTTCTGTAAGATTTTCCGAAAACCCCAAGATGACATATAAGGGGTTATTGATGTCATGCAAAATTCCGGAAGTCAGGGTGCCAATGTTCGCCAATTTTTCAATTTGTGCCATCTGGGCTTCTGATTCGGTGTTCGAGTTAATGAGTCTTTCGAGCAGGATAGCCGTATGGCCTCCAAGGGGTTCCGGGTTCGAAGCACGATAATGACCTACCAACGTAGCGATCTCCGGATCGTTCGTGAGATTCAGGACGACCTGAGGAGCGGTTTGGTTGAGCAGGGTTTTGGGACACTCCCAAATCGGGCATGGCAGTTCGTGCCCTGGGGTAGATGTTGGGTCCTCAAATAGTGTCTCACTGACTCCGACAATCTCGATCCCCGGGATTCGTTTGAGGAGTGTCACAGCATGTCTATTTTTTTGTTGATCGCCCAATACTGCCACGCGTAGCGGTTCGGCAGGATTGGGAGAGGGAAGCCCCCCGTCTCTTTGATGAGCAACTGGTTCCTTTGTAAGATGTTCCATGCGATTTTCCATGGGATGAGTCAAGGGAGACCAGACAGGTTCAAGTACGGCCGTGTTGCCAACTGGACGCGTAGAGCCGAGTGTGTTGAATGCCTTCATGATAACGTCCTTGTTGCAATGCATCGTTCCCTGTGGGTTTGATCGCACGCCTCCCCTTCTTGAATGGGCCGCAATTCAAAACCAATTGATCCGCCGTTGTTTCATGGCGCTGGCGACGGCCACCATGAGTTTTTCTCGTTCCACTGGTTTGACCAAATAGTCGGCAATGCCGCGATTCAGCAGACCTGTGGCCATATCCAAATCCGGAAATCCCGTTAACACGATCAGAGGAACACTGGGATATTCACGCTGAAAATAAGTCATGGCTTCGAGGCCGTTAATGCGAGGCATGCGGATATCGGTAATGATGACATCCAAGACCATCGGATGTTCCCCTTCATTGAGGACTTGAATGGCTTGCCCTCCGTCCTCAGCTTCCACGACGTAATACCCGGCCCTTTCCAGAGTCAGGCGGATGACTTTTCGGACGTGAGGCTCGTCATCAATCACGAGGACGCCTCCAAGGAGAGATTGTCCGCTAAACATGCCCGCCGAACGCCTGCTCCTCTGTAGGTCTTCTGATTGGTTCAGGTAACTTGTTTCTTCGGAAGCGGTAAATGGGATGGTAGAGGTTGAATGAGCGTTCATTGGAAAAAATCCTCCGATTGGATAAGGTTGCTGCTCTGAACGGGTGAACCCTGTGTTGTCCTAATTTCAACTTCGAATGATGGAAACATTTTGGCTACTGGCTCCAGATTCGATACAGGGCGAAGACAAGGCCCAGGGTCGTAAAAACTATTGTGGCGATAAGTAGAGTGTTCATGGATCATCATTCCTTCTTTCACGTGTTTGTAATTGTCTAAGCAATGCAACCTTCATACCGCAATGGCCACAATAAATCTTCCGCAATTACGTGGGACGTAACAACCTGATTACACACAGGAAACGGGAAAGAGGGTCTGCCTTTGAAAATTTGGAAAAACAAAAGGAACGGTAAAGCTGTATCTCTTTGTATAAGAGTTGTATCCAATAGGATAAGTGCTGGGTGGAGAATTTTGAGCTAAAGAAACGGTGAGATTTTTATTTCAACCGGTACAATGTAAAAATCCCTCATCTCTTTTTTTAAGAGTCTTTCTCTTCAAAAGAAAAAGCAGAGGGGTGAAATGCCCCCAGTAATAAGGGACAATCTACTATGCGGGATATCCCTATTGAAGAAACTAAGGAATAGGGACTCGGGAAAATTTGGTGAGAAACTCGTGGGTGGTGTAAGGGAATGTTGAAAAAGCATTCCCTCGCGAAGGCGCAGGGTCCGCTAGCGTTGTTCTCGGAATTTTGTCGTGCTTACCTACTCCGTGTACGTTCCGGGCGCCAAAGCCCCTGCGGCCTAGCAGGGCGGAGCTTTTTGAACATTCCTTGTGGCTCTTGAGGATCCTTGGAGTTTGTGAACGGTGAGCAGGATGGAGAAATTTTTGAATTATTAACAGGCCCTATAAAAGTTTTCTAGCTTGGACGTTTGGCAATGACAGAAACGGTGGAATGGTAGATTGTCCAGAAACCGGGTGTATGGGCATTCCGGATATAGGCTTGAATATCCTGCTCCGAACATTCTCCTGTTCCGCAATATGCTTTTTGAAGAGCCACCGCCGATTCGGCCATCACATTGGCCATGGGAGAATTTCCTTCATTGAGATGAATGTTTGATTGGGTTTCGATAATTTGAAACCCGCATCTCTGTAATTTTTGCGGAAGGGAGAGGCCATACGCTGGATTCAATCCCAAATTGATAAACATGTGGCAGATGGCGGAATTGACTCTGGTGTGTGGAAAGTCCGAGTTGTCTCCGTACAGTTTGGCAGAGGTAAAGTCCGGTTCTTCAATGAGGACCATCCCACCTGGTTTTAACAGATCGTGGATCTTCGTGAGCATCTCCACATCCTGTTGGTTGTGAATCAGGACATATCGGGTATGAGCCAGGTTGAATTTGTCGTTAATAGCGACATCCAAGAAATTGCCTTCTCGAAGAACAAAGGGTGGTATAGAAAACTTTTGGAGAAACCTGATTGTTTTATCCACTCCCAAAACGATTCCCTCTGTTCCGACCTGTGCGCCCATCCATTGTAAAATTGATCCGGCCCCAGGTCCGAGTTCTAAGCAAGCCCAGCCAGGTTGAATGCCCATCCGTTCAAGAAGAGGAATCGTGGCGGGGTCGTTGGCGGTTTCAACCATTCGTAACCGTTGATACTCCCGTTCTTGGGAATTGCTCTCGAAAATGTACGAACTCATAGGGTTCTTAGACACCGACTCATGGGTCAGAGCGGAAGCATGCGGGCTCGACCAATCAACCAACCTTCCTGTCAGGTATTCCCTCCAAATTCTACAGTCTGGTTAGCATATTAGCCTAAACTTCCTGCTGCCTGACATCCCGAAATGTAGCCGGTAGACCAGGCCCACTGAAAGTTAAATCCACCGATACGGCCGTCGCAATCCAACATTTCTCCGATAATGTAGAGGCCGGGGGCTTTTCGAGAAGCCATGGAAGAAGGATAAATTTCTTTGAGGGGAATTCCTCCTGCTGTGACTTCGGCAAAATTCCATCCACGAGAATCCACGACGGGCAAGGGAAGGTTCGTGAGGGCTTGGGTCAATGCTCGCCGATGGAGACGAGAGAGTTCAGCGAATCGTGTGGATCCGAGGTTTGGCGAGTTCTCCTGCGGCGCTGCCCTTTGGGTTGTTTCCAGCAATCGATTTTCGACATACGAGCAAAGAGTTTTGGCCAGGCGAGTGGGGAGGAGTTTTGATAAGAGTCCGGAAACCGTTTGACGGCCTTCCTGGGTTCCGGCATTGGAGAGCCACCGGTCAACGGTATCGAAAGATTGGTCGGGGAAAACGTTCAACGCGAGTGTGACCGGGCGTCCTTGTCCGTGAGCGATTACCCAAAATCGACTAGCGTCTAACACCACTGGGCCACTTATTCCAAAGTGGGTCCAGAGGAGGCTGCCGGTTCGTTGATCTACTACTTTGCCGTTTACTCGAGTGGTGAGGGTTGCGTCGTGTGAAATACCAGAGAGATCCTTATGAAAAAACCATTTGTCCAAGATCAGTGGAACCAACGCAGGGTAGGGGAGTGTGGCTGTGTGTCCCAGTTGTTGAGCGATCGTCCATCCATGCCCGTCAGACCCGGTTTTGGGTAAGGAGTGTCCTCCGGCTGCTAGAATCACTTTTCGCGCGGGCAGGTGACCAGATTCATACACAATCCGAAAGCCCGTATCGGTGGGAGAGATTTGCTGGACGTGATGTTGCGTGTTGATCTGGATTCCCAATTCACTACAGCGACGGAGCAGGGCATTCAACACCGTCCGCGCTTTATTTGTTACGGGGAACAGTTTGCCTGTTGTTTCCGTCTTCAAGGGTACACCCAAAGATTCCAACCAACTGACCGTGGATTCCTCAGTAAACTGCTGAAGAATTTTGCCAATGATTCGAGATGACCCATGAAAGTCGGCGGGAGTCACCTGTGTATTGGTGACGTTGCAACGCCCACCGCCGGAGACCAAAATTTTTGCTCCGATACTTTTGGCGCCGTCAAGCAGAATAATGGTGAGGTCAGGCCGTGTTTGAGCGGCAAAGATTCCTGCGGCCAACCCTGCGGCTCCGGCTCCGATGATCGCGATATCTACCTTCGTGGCCATGTTATCGTATTATGGTTTTAAGCTAAAATATTTCAATTTTCCCTCCCCCCTTGGGGGTCTCGTTTCGAAGAGGGATGAAAGGGAGGGGAGAGGGGAAGATTTCAGGAAGAAAGTTAAAATACTATCTTCATACAAACGTTTGAG
>JAZFZJ010000032.1:0-2783 GCA_036443915.1 Nitrospirales bacterium | reverse complement strand
GGGGAGCCAACCTGTCGAAGGCGAACCTGGCTGGGGCCACCCTAACTAATGTGAAAAACCTCATCCAATCCCAACTCAACCAAGCCTGCGTGGATGAAGACACCACACTCCCTGAAGGTCTCACTCGGCCTGCTCCGTGTGGAGAGGAAGAATGATCTCCAAAGTCAACGCGGGATAGCTCACGCAAGCTCCTCGGTGCTCGTATGGTCAAACAACTCATCCAGCCTTGCGGTATCGGAAAAGCGTGAAGAGCTTACCCTCACCACCTAATTCCAAGCATCTTTCTAGAAGAGCCTGACTCCATAACGGGGGCGGGCTTTGGTGTTTCTACGAAGTCCTGGTGAAGGAAAGCGTGCGACGGGTTGACAGGGGCCGGGTGGTTGAGAGACTGAGGCTTGACTTTTAAGTTGGAAAGAGGAAGCTAACGCCCTCCTTTCTTGAACTCCCTCCTGGGAGGTTGTCATGGGGTAACGTGCAGCCAAGCGGCTGGACACTTCATCCAGTTATTGTTAAGGACGTAGCGCATGCCTTCTTGGGTCCGTGTGGCCTGGGGAGGCATTTTTGTTTTTGATGAAGTTTGTGATGTACTGTAAGGCATATCATACGGCCACATAGAAGATAAATAAGGAGCGCACATGGTGGGTGATGGAGAAACCTTCTTAGCCGGAAGTGGTTGGGAAGGTTTTTGTGTTTAGGAGAGCCGGGTGAGTCTGATGAAAGGAATGATTGCCCCCTCAGCGGGTTCTTTGGTACGTTGCGATTCGCTCAAAAAGGCCTTTTAAAATTCCTATTCCCTAACCGAATATCCTAGGCATTATTGCAAAGCGTATCATCGGATGAGGCTTATGAAAAGTGAGGCTTAAGTTATGAACAAAAATCTCTCATCTACCCCGGTAGTGAAGGATCCGCCAGAATCCCAATCCAATACCCCGAATCAAAGCCATCTTCAATCAGCTGTTACGAGTAATAATGGGAGGGAGAAGGACATGAGCCTTCTTCAACAATTCCGGGCGCGAAGGCGAAAATGGGTTAAAAAACGAGGGAAGAGAATCCTTCGGGCATTGTTTTCCTATCTAGGCACACAATCATTAGTTGGAGATCCTCCAGTCTTTGATACGACCCTATTCCCCTGGGCCATGGAACTTGAAAAGAACCATGACGTGATACGGCGAGAATTGCAGGGTATTCTGGCCATGAGAGAATACATTCCTCCTTTCCATGAACTCTCCCCGGACCAGAAAAAAATTTCGCATGGACAGAATTGGAGGACATTCTTTCTCAAGGGGTTTGGGTATGAGGCAGAACAAAGTTGGAAACGGTGCCCGGAGACCATGAAAATCCTTAGTAATATCCCGAATCTTCGAAACGCATTTTTTTCGATTCTGGGACCGAATTATCACATTCCCCATCATCGGGGGGTGACGAAAGGGCTCATCCGTTGCCATCTCGGGTTGATCGTTCCTGACCAACGCGATCAATGTGTGATGCGAGTTGGTGATCAGATTCGCCAATGGGAAGAAGGCCATTGTTTCGTCTTCGACGATACCTATGACCACGAAGTCTGGAATAAGACCGATCAAGAACGGGTTGTTTTAATAATAGACGTAGATCGACCGATGCGCCTCATTGGTCGTCTAATCAGTCGGGTTTTAATTTTCGGTGTTACACGAAGCGGATATGTGCAAGATGCGCGGAAAAACCTGAAGGCATGGGAAGCTCTCTATGACCAGGCAGAATCCCAGCAAAAAGTTGCTGCCACGAGCAATCCAATGTAACTTCCACAAGGCCGTGCGTATAAATTTTTCGTCAGAGAATTAGACAGGATAACATCAAGCCGTAGCCGTTTCTAGGTTGAAAGAGGATTCGTTTCCTGGAGCAGATCAGTTTTGGAGAATCTTTCCAATAACGGTTTGGGCTTCCCGAGCAAGTTCATCGGGGGGCATGCCTTCATAACAGGGCAGGATGGCCATCTGTGCCAAGACAGTCCTTGCTACCTCGGGATCAAGTTCGGGACGGTCATCAGGAGGAGCCACTGCCTCGGAGCGTGAAAGAGTGGCCCCATCAAATCCCTCCTTTCTGAGTGCAGCAATCATTTCGTTGGGTTTTTCCGTCAGAATAGGAAACACCCAAAAGGTGTGAAGAGGATTTTTTATCCCAGGGCATACCACCACATTTTTCAGTGAAGCCAAAAGCGATTCTCCCGCCTGTATGCGGCCACTGAGATGTTCTTTCTTCCACGCTCGTAAACGTCGGTGCAACATGGCACAGAGTGCGGTCGATGGTTGATGACGAATTTTTTGGGCACTACCTAAAGAGGCAACTTCTCGAACCTTTTCACTGATCGCATCCTCATAATCTTGCCCTTTCAGGCGAAATATTCTCGCTACCCAACCAAACATTGTCGGTGAGGTGATAATGGTAAATGCTCCGAATTTCAGGATGCGTTTAAGGTCGTATGGTCAAACAACTCATCCAGCCTTGCGGTATCTGAAACACTCACGTATTTCAATGTGGATGAATTAATAGAAGGGTCAGGAACGGATCAATTCCAAAAAGAAACCCAAAATGATTCGCGTACAGGAGGAATGGTTTAAGAAGGATACGCGTCGAGACGGCTTGTCATGGCTCCCCCCTCTACGAGGCATGTGCATTCCCTTAATACCCTTTGCAGGAAACCCGAAATACCAAAATATTATTCAAGGCGATTGTGCAAGAAGGTTTAAACTTTTTCGATTCGATACCAAATTTTCCAAGAGTTAAGAATTTCTGGTTGGATCGGTTCA
>JAZFZJ010000031.1:0-3674 GCA_036443915.1 Nitrospirales bacterium | reverse complement strand
AATCCCAACTTACCAAATCCATGAATCATCATAAGGAAGGGCCTGATCAAAAAGGCCCACTGTCTCACCCGCCCCAGCTCGTGCACGCCAAGACGTGCTTTTCCTCGGGCAAGGCCCCATGGGCTTTGGCACCCGGAGCGTACGTGGAGTACGTGAGGGCGAACGGCGCGAAGAGCGCCAAGCCTGTGAGCGCGAAGCCGACAAAGGCCCGCGAACGGCGCTGGCGGACGCTGTGCGTTCGCGAGGGCATGCTTTTTCAACGGGCCCATCTTGCCTAATCGTCCCTTCGCCAAGTCTATCAAACATCATCTGACGGTTTTTCCCTGGGCAAATGAACAGCAGATACGTGTTTAGAGTTAATTCCCAAGGGCTTATTGCGGCGCAAGCCGCCATCGCTGTCTTTTCTCGACCGGCTCACCTTCACCTACGAGTTCTATCTTCCCTTCCTTGTAAAGCAACCTCAGCATCTCACTACAGGTGTGATCCAATTCGACTGCGCCCATGCTATGGAGGCCAGCCCGGCGAGCGACCTCTTCCCCGAAAATCCCGTTTTGCTCTGGTTCGGCATCAGGATGACTGCGGAGAACTTCTAACACATGGTCTTTCAGTTGATGGATAAGGTCCATACCCTTTTGATGTAGATTCATAGCGACACCTCTTAAAAATTCCTCATTTAGTGAACCATTGAGAGCTGATGGATGACCTACTCCTAACCCTTGGCAGGTCAACACCCTTTGCGATAAAAATCCACTTGGTATTGTTCAATGAATTTAATGATCAAACTCCAGACAGAATCCTGCCCCCGGAATCGCAGCCCCACCCATGGCGGGTTAAATATACTCGAAGAATCCACCTTTAAGAAATCTATGTTGTTTGCCATTCGCTACCCCATTCTATGAAATGGGGTAGCGAATGGCTTAATTATAATGGGATAGTACGAAGGAAAGAAAATTTCTGAAATCAACTGAAGGATCACGTATCAATCTTGGGGAACCAGAAGAAGAAAACCACATCGTAGACCAATGAGGACACATGATCCAGTGAAAGGCAATAGGACCAATTCCTCATTCGAATCAGCGGTCAGAATATGACAGTTGCAAGGGATTGCGATGGGAAATAGACTGGGAATGGGGATCACAACTAGGAATCAAAAGTGGACCATAAGCCTCATGGTCCAGGGCTTCCCTTAAAATCGGCAACCTGGAAATTTTGACAAGACACCAAACATGATACAGACAGATTACCCTGCGCCCATTGTACAAAAAGGCCTGCCTCTTTACGATTCTGTGTTTTTTTATGGCGATTTAGCCTAGGAGAAGCCCCATCAAGAGGAGGAAGAAGTAGTAGTTCTTGTCCATTCCGATTAAACTCTATCGTTTCGAATTAGCCCAATCCGCCCCTCAAAGAGCAGCTAAAAGGCGGTTAGGATCTTCTCAAAATTCATAAACCAGACCACTTTCATGGCAATATGTTCTTTAAAATATGTACATAGCTATAAGCTGAGAAATAAAGCCCGCAAACTCTCTGGATGGATGGCTGACCAATAGGGAAGGAGCGTTCCTTTCCGCTCCCTAACCTTGGCTTCAAGCAGAAATGCTCGAAAGATTAGAAATAGGAAGGTGTTGAGTAGCATCGAAAGTATGTCATGTCTTGGAAAGAGCTCTTAATCTTTCTCTCTCGGCTTGCCAGTACGATACTGGGAATCATGTGCAGCTTTGCCAGTGGTACCTGGTTAATGGCCGGATGGAACCAAACTCAATCTTTAACCACGCTGCCGGCCTTGATAGGCTGGATGACTTTGGCCGTTGGAGCCATTCTCGTGTGGTATGGCTTGTGGCCGAGGAAGGACACCGCCTCTTCATTTTCTCGCGTTAAAAGGATTCTTACCTTTCAAGATGAAGTAGACCTAGCGGAAAGCCAGCAAGTAGTCAGAGTGACGTATCAAGATAAATCTGGTGAGGTTACCAAACTTGACTTGGACATATATCGTCCCCGAGACGATATCTATGCCTACGCGTATTGCCGTCGCCGGAAAGAACCACAAACTTTTTTAATAGAGAGTATCCTCGACTGGAAAGAGCTTTCTAAACAGTTCACCTACAATCCACTCATCGAAGAATGGTTCGATACGTTTGGCCAATCTTCAAGTGATTCTCGCCCCAATTGGCAAGTATGGGTACAACAAAAGCGTCAGTTAAGACGAGGGAAGCCCTCAGTTTAAAAAAGGCCATTACCACCAGAATGATACGGAGATGCCTAAAAAATTAGGTAGGTTGATTCTCCTCCCTGTA
Source organism: Nitrospirales bacterium (assembly GCA_036443915.1). GTDB lineage: Bacteria > Nitrospirota > Nitrospiria > Nitrospirales > UBA8639 > Nitrospira_E. The sequence continues at coordinate 1,383 of JAZFZJ010000031.1, read as the reverse complement.
GCCACTGATAGCCTTGGCGGGTTGGGAGATTGGGTTTGTCGAGCCAGTCGTCAGGGGTTCCCATCCCCTCGTCAACTCCAATACAATCAACCGCTTACACCGACTTCCTTTCCTTCCGTTGTCTCCTTATCCCGGTTTCTGTGCCGGTTCCAAGCAGAAGTCGGTGCCATGTTCCCATAGGAAGACACGGTTTCCACCGCCGTCTTCAGGTGGGACGGAGACAGGTGTGCATACCGTTTGACCAAGGCCGTTGTCGAATGGCGCAAGAGGGCCGCAATGGTTCCCTCGGTTTGCCCACTCATGGCCAGCCTGCTCGCGAAGGTATGCCGCAACGTGTGCCACGTGACGCCCTCAAGCCCTGCCGCTTTGACGGCGGGCACAAACACCCTCGCAGAAAAGTTTCGTTGGTCCCAGTGGGTGGTTGGGTTCTTCGACGGAAAGACCCACCGGCCATATCCGCCCTGGTTCATGTGTGTGATTTGCAGCGTTCGCAGAATGCTCTGGGCCTCTTCATTCAAATACGCATATTGCACCCCACCACCTTTGGTCTGGGGCAACGTCAACAGGCCTTGTTCAAAATCCACATCGTTCCACTGCATCCGAAATTGTTCGCCCAATCGGATGCCGGTCAGGATGGCCAACCGAGCCCATGGCCCATACACCAGGCCCAATTGCTCCAACACCGTGGTTTCTTCTTGAGGCGTGAGAAATCGGGTTCTCCCCTTGCTGACTTTCGGCATCGTGACTTGCGTGAAGGGAGACTTCTCAAGCTTCCCATCGCGAACAGCCACATTCAACACATGCCGCAGAAATTTCAGGTAATGCAGAATCGTCTGGGGCGCCAAGTCCTTGGCCCGCAAGTCTCGTTGCGCCCGTTCCAGGTCGGCTGGGGTAATCCCATTCAGCCGCTTCCCTTTCAGGCGTTGCTTCCACCATGTCCCATAATGAGCTTCGGTTCGGTGGTATTTGACGGTCGAGACAGAAAGATGTTGATCAATACATTCCTCGGACAAGAGGAATCCTCTTTGTTGATACCGTTCCGGGAAGAACCGGCCTTCCTGTTGTTCCAGTTTCGCTTTCTCGTAAAACTCTCGCGCCTTGGTCTTGGTCGCAAACGATCCAAAGCGGCGCTCTCGTTTTTGATGATACAACCGGACATACCACAGGGGTTTGCCTTGGGCATTGGTCCGCTGATACAAGCCTCGGTCTTGTCGGCCTTTGCGTGCCATCACTCACACTCCTTTCTTTTGGGTTTTAGCAAACTCGCGTTCCAGCAGCGCCCTGATGTAGCCGGAGACCGTAAAGCCTTTGGCTCTCAGCCCATCCAACCGCCGCTTCAGGGGTTTGGGAAGTTGCACCATAATACGTGCCATTTTCATAAGC
>JAZFZJ010000030.1:0-3793 GCA_036443915.1 Nitrospirales bacterium | reverse complement strand
TGGCCGTCGTCACGGTCCCCACCGTCAAGCCCGCATTCGTAATGGCCGTTTGAGCCGCCCCTTGCGCCAACCCCACCACATTCGGCACCGAGACTGGCGCCGGTCCATCTGAAACGACCAGGTCCACCGCGGTGCCCGGCGCCACATTCTGGCCCGCCGTGGGATTTTGACTGATGACGTTGCCCGCAGGCACCGAATTGCTATTGGCCGTCGTCACGGTCCCCACCGTGAAACCCGCATTCGTGAGGGTCGTTTGAGCCGCGCTCTGCGATTGCCCTACCACATCCGGGACCAAGACCAGATTTAATGCGACTCCCACGGTTTGGGCAGTATCCATGACTACCGTGCATTGATTGCCGGATGGTGAAGGGCACCCGGTCCAACCATCAAAGAATGAAAATAGGGTCAAGTTACTCGGGATTGCGGTCAGGGTGACCTGCAGTGGCTCAGCAAGGTCATATTCTATCGTACAGTCGGGTGTGTTGTTATCACAGACAAATTTCCCCGTCCCACTAGGCTGAGGGCTGATTTCAACCTGTCCAAATCCCGTACCTGTAATGTCAACATGTAGCTCAACCGTTTGCGCGATGGCAGGGAAGGCTCCCACCGTCAATACCATCAACAAAACGGTAGCCCCTACTTCGAATCCTCTGATAATAGGGTTCCGGGATCTGCTGGGTTTCATCATCCTTTTACTCGTTCTGTGACGACAGTTCTCTTCCCCCCGTAGAATCTCAGAGTCGTTTTTGGACACAATCATACTTTCCCCGTTCAGCTTCAAATTGACATACAATTATCAATTGGTTTTGGGAAGCCCTTAGTCTTGAAGGTTACCATGAACAAGTGCGATTAGACGTGTCTAGAAAGTACTTCAGGCGTATTTCCTATCTCCTCAACTTCTCCTTCCGCCCTCTTCCCGACAAAAAAGTTTTTACAAAAAGCCGCAGAAAGTGTTTGCCGTAATTTAATGAATTCTAGCTCTTCTATGTAATTAGTCAACGCATTCCCAAAGTGAGGTAGAAGCTCAGAGGGACATAACCCTGAGAGCGTTCCCTATGTGTCATACCTTGCCCATCGCCAACAGTCCCCTTTTCGTTTTTTCCTTCAAGTGAGATTGTGACAAACCTAGAAACAATTGTTTAAGGAATTGCCCCTCAACAGCCGCAGAAACCTACAAACCGGTCTATGCTGAGGCGAAGGTATCTCGCCAAGTCAATATACCTTTGTTCACTTGGCATTTTCCCGTTGGCAGCAGACAAAATTTTTCACAATCCTATCACAACCCTGCATTAGAATGGAACGGTAAGGCATTCAATGACCTCAGTCACTCATGCGCAAACTGGATTTGTTGGAGAGTCCGGGTTACAAAGCCAGTGAGTACATCAGAGCGCTACTTGAATTCGATCTACCCCTAAAATAGAGCCACCACCTAGGTGGCGAAATTGCGTTATCGCTACTTTCAAAATTCATAACCCATACCACTTTCCTGGCAATGCGTTCTTATACTATATGTTAATAGCAATAACAGTCCGGGAAAAGCTGACATGGGTTGAGAAGGGACAAGAAAAGCGAAAGCTTTTGGCAAGGACAAGGCGTTGACTCAATGCCTTACGCAGAAGTTTGAAACACAAACATTTTTAAAAAATTTATACCCCATTGACACTCTCCTAAGGGGATTGCCCTTTCTTATGGTAAGGAAACCAGCCTCCTTCCCAATAAAGAAAAGAAAAATGTTTCTCAGTACATTTCTGAAGTTCAGGAGTACATACCAACTGCCCGGGAGAAATATCAATATTATGGCAGCCATTCAGGAGATCATATTGACAAAAAACACAAAACCTAAAACGGTACATGGGAGTATTAGAAGAGCAGATTACAGTCGCGCAAAAAATAACAGCCCCTGAGTGAGACACTCAAAGTTTTTTCTCCATAGCTAGCGGTTTTTTAAACTTGGTTCAAATTTTGGAAAATTTTGAACTTTCCAACTTAGAACTCATCCAATGATAAATACAAACCCTGGATTGTTGCAGAGAGCAAACACCATTCTATCCATAAGAATTATTTGGAAGCTGCGCTTGCCGAGAACTCTACCAGGGTACTTATACTGGCTGTTGGAAAAAGGAAAAGAAGGATGGTGTCTGGGGCTCGATTTTTGGCTTAGGTTGACAATACCTGGGGGAAGCGGGGGACAATATTGACCACATCGTGGAATTCGTGACAGATCCATCTAAAACCTAATGTACCATTAAGTTAGCAGGAGGTTGCCGATGCCGAAAATTGTGCGCTTTCATCAAACGGGCGGGGCCGAAGTCCTGAAGATTGAAGATTTACCCTTGGCTGAACCAGGCAAGGGAGAAGTCCGGCTCAAGGTCGAGGCCATCGGGCTCAACCGCGCCGAAATCATGTTTCGGAATGGTCAATATCTGGAGACTCCTCAACTTCCTTCGCGGTTAGGGTACGAGGCTGCAGGAATCATCGACGCTGTAGGGCCCGACATCACAGGCTTACGGATCGGCGACCGGGTCAGTACGATTCCGTCTTTCTCTATCGGTCAATATGGCGTCTATGGGGAAAGTGCCATTGTGCCGGCTTATGCAGCTGCTCCTTATCCCGCCAATTTATCAGCCTTTGAAGGTGCCGCCATTTGGATGCAGTACATGACGGCTTACGGAGCACTCATCGAATATGGAAATATAAAAAAGGATGACACGGTCCTGATCACCGCAGCCAGCAGCAGCGTGGGCTTAGCGGCGATTCAGATCATCAAAGCGGCCGGAGGCGTGGCCATTGCCACCACTCGTGGCGCCAATAAGAAAACCTTTCTCCTTGAAGCAGGAGCCGATCACGTGATCGTGACAGATGAAGAAGACCTGGTGGAAAGGGGGATGTCTCTCACCGCCGGGAAAGGGGTACGTGTGGTGTTCGATCCCGTCGCGGGACCTCTACTGGAACAACTCGCGGAGGTAACAGCCGCGGGCGGAATCATCTTTGAATATGGAGCGTTGTCTCCAAAAGCCACGCCGTTTCCCCTATTCCCCGCGCTTTCCAAAGGATTAACGGTTCGAGGGTATACACTTTTTGAAATTGTCAGAAATCCAGAACGTTTGACGCGAGGAAAGCAATTCATCTATCAAGGTCTGGAATCCGGTTCTCTAAAACCGATCATTGATCGCACCTTCCCCTTGGCAGACATTGTCGAGGCCCACCGCTACATGGAATCCAACCAGCAACAGGGCAAAATCGTCGTGACCGTTTAGTTGGATCTCAGGGAGGGTTAGAAATTATCGTGTATAGACTTGTCGATGATTGATGGGACAGGGCGTTCTCGTATGGTCAAACAACTCATGCGGCCTCACGAAAGGAGAATTTCAGCCGTCCACCCAGTCTTTCCCGAGTACGAATCGATTGGGTCCCCAAGTCTTCTGAGCTCACCAGGGCATCAGTACCTCATGGCTTCTTCCCTGAGGATGGCGTTTCCCATAGGATGGAGAGTCGGGGATCGGAGAGGGGAGAGACAAGTGGGAGAGGAGTGCGGAGTTTGTGAGTTTAATACTAGGGAAACAGCGAGTTCGAATTTTTTGACCCTTCGACAAGGTCAGAATCACCATCACCCTCTAGGTCTTCGAGGTGGCCTTTTCCATATGCCTCCTTCGCCTGTCCCTTCTATACATTCATCCCCATTGAAAAACTTGATGTTTTTAGATACCGTAAGCCTGGATGAGTTCTTTGACCATACGGCCGTTGCTTTTTGAATCAGGGTCCCCTCTGGAATATTTTGTAACCGTCGATCCAA
>JAZFZJ010000029.1:0-11633 GCA_036443915.1 Nitrospirales bacterium | reverse complement strand
GCGTGATTTTCGCCCAACGTGAGAGCGTCCCGCCTTTACCTGCCAAAAAATACGCGCCCTGTTGGTTCCGATACAAACGAGTTTCGTGCCATTTGTTATCGGGTTTTGGAAAGTGACTCGGCAACGTGATAATCAAACTTGCGGTGTGGGTGCGATAGGTTTTGCCTTTGATGACTTTTCTCAAAGTGGCCCGTCCTTACAAGAATTTTCCTCAATCCTCTCCCAATTGGTCAGCAATTCTCTATTAAGGTGACCGTTTGGACCATGCTTGTATTACATCTGATGGAATCGAGAAGGACAATGCCTCAGAAGAAGGAAGATAAAATACGCTTCTAAGGGAGAAACCTTTTATGAAAGGTGAAAATGGAACATTTTAAGGATGGTTTGATCTAACAAGAGCGAATGAAATTTTCTGGGTTAGCTCTAAATTCAGTCACGAATTCATGGATTCCATCTATCAGGTTTTCAAATATATCTCGGTTTATACGGATGTCATCATTTTCTTGAAACCACGTTTTCTCTGAACTTCGAGGTATTTTCTTATTCGCTTTGCAGCCAGTATGAATAATACAACGCCTAAGATCTGCAAAATCACCAAAAATGTCTGAAAATATACAATTCTTAGTTTTCAAATTCATAGCGTTGGCCAATTCTTCCCTATAGTGGTCTTCCCAATATTGGTAAATGGTTACTACACACATATTGCCGATGTAATAATAGTTTCTGCCTCCAATTTTATTTCTAGCCTTTACATCCTCATAATCGAATTGTGGTAACACCCTTTCCCTTTGTTGGTCTTTCATAGAGGCTCGGACCATCCTTCCATAGGAAAAGGATTCAATAATTATCGGTTCACCTTTTGCCCTTTCTCGCATTTCTCGTTCATCATTTTCTAGTTTTTTATGCAACGTGTTAAACGCTGTAAATCCGTCACAATAGGTTCCATAGGTTTGGAAAACAAGTTGCCAAAATTCATCTAAAACCGCATCCCTATTCAAGTTAGTATCCACAGAATTTTTCACCTATCCCCTTTGTTTGGCCAAATAGGGTACTTATAAAAACAAAAAACCTCCCCAACCACTTCCGGCCAAAAAGATTCCTCCCTAAACCACCATGTTCTTCCTCTATTATATATAGGTGGGAGAATGCTACTCCTTACTCTCCCCAACAAAGGGGAGATTAGTGCGCTCTTAACAAAAAAGGCAGGCCGACCGAGTAAACATAATTCTCCCCATCATGAGGAGAATTTATCAAAAAAAGAAGTCTTGGCCCAAGCAGGTCTTTCCACCCAGAATGGGGCGAGGTGTGCCCTGCCACGATTGCTAGGTGCTTGCTAGACAGAAAATAGCAAAACATGGAAATGCGAAACGCGAGTACTGGATGGGTAATTCAGACGCACACGCCACGAGTATAGCCAGACTCACTATCTGGCTCAAACAAGTTAGAAGGATGGAAGTCGGCTAGAGGAGCCTGAATTCATCCGATCGAATTCGAAAAAATCCATGGGGTTGGCTTTTGGAGGAGGTGCCTTCCTAGGTTCTGTCCCTTTTCGAAAAACTTCGGTACTGATCGTGCGGCTTGTCTTAGTTGGCAAATTTCCCGTTGTCGTGTCCACTTGGGCAAATTGAATGCCTTCTGGGATAGAAAACGTCATCACCGGCAGGCCTTGAAGGGCTTGTCCTACGAATTGGGTCCAGATGGGGAGGGCCGCATGAGCGCCGGATTCCAGCCGTCCCAATGTTCGTACTTCATCAAATCCGACCCAAACCCCCGCAGCTAAGTTTGGAGAGAATCCCACAAACCAGGCATCGTTGTATCCGTTAGTAGTGCCGGTCTTCCCAGCTAGAGGGCGGCCAATTTTTTTTGCCCGTCGCCCCGTTCCACTTTGGATCACATCCATCAACATATTCGTCGTCAAATAGGCATTTTCCTGGCTCATGGCTTTCCTTGGCTCAAAAAGATGTTGTTGAAGGATGTCTCCATTCAGATTTTTGACGAGAGTAATTTGATAGGGCTTCAGCCACATTCCTAGGTTTGCAAACACCCCATAAGCCGACGTGATTTCCTGGAGTGTGACGCTCGAGGATCCGAGAGCGAGAGAAAGGTCTTGGCTCAGAGGACTTTGAATGCCCAAGGTGCTTGCCACCGTCACCACCTCCGGGACTCCGATTTGTTCAAGGAGCCTCACAGTCGCGGCATTCCTGGAATGACGGAGGGCGTCTCTGAGGGTAATTGTCCCAAAAAAGCGTTTTTCATAATTTTCAGGTTTCCACACTCGGTCTAAATCTTCATCTTCGTACACAACTGGTGCGTCCAAAATAAGGGTAGCTGGTGTGAGTCCTTGTTGGAGGGCGGTGGCATAAATGAGAGGTTTAAAAGCTGAACCTGGTTGTCGCCTAGCGATGACCGCTCGATTAAACTGACTCCGCGTGAAATCATACCCTCCCACCATGGCTTGAATGGCTCCCGTCCGGGGATCCAGGGCGAGCAAGGAACCTTCCACGAGTGGTGTCTGCTCCAAGACAAAGATGCCGGATTCGACGTTGCCATCTTTCGGAGCTACCTCAATGATGTCCCCTACTTTCACTAACTTTTGTGGCGTTGTATGTTTTTGGACTACCGCTGTCCCGACATCTTTGTTCTTCTCCATACGGCGTTGAGCCCATTGCATATCCTCCCATGCAATCATTCCTTTATAGGTGTTCCCGATGAGAACGTGCGCCGATTTTTTTGAGACTTTGGTGACGAGAGCCCGGTACAGACCGTGGATCAGGGCAGCGCGGGGATTGTGTAATTCGGGGTGCGTTTCCGGAGGCACAAATTCTTCAGAGAATTCCACATGTCCGATTGGTCCACGCCATCCCTGACGTTTATCTAATTGCCGAAGGCCTCGACGAACGCTTTCCTCAGCGTGCTTTTGCCTGGGAATGTTCAAAGTGGTGTACACCTGTAATCCGCCTTTGTAAACCAGCGATTCCCCATACCGTTCCACTAAATGTTGACGAACCTCTTCGATGAAATAGGCACCGATGGATTCCAGGTTTTGCCGGCGATAGTTGAGAGGTGCGGCCATAGCCGCTTGAGCCTCTTCATCCGTAATAAATTCAGCATCGATCATCCGATGTATGACGAGTTCTTTTCGAGATGTCGCCAGATCTGGATTGCGGTAGGGCGAATACGTATTTGGAGCTTTTGGCAGACCGGCTAAAAAGGCCGATTCAGGAAGGCTGAGTTCAGTGACACTTTTGTCAAAATAGGTGAGCGACGCGGCAGCGACGCCATAAGCACCATGCCCAAAATAAATTTGATTTAAATACATCTCCAGAATTTGGTCTTTTGTGAGGACCCATTCCATTTTCACGGCAAGGATGAGTTCCTTGATTTTCCGTTGGTAGGTTCGTTCAGGGGTCAGAAAGAGTGCGCGCGCTAGCTGTTGGGTAATCGTACTGGCTCCCTGAAACCGTCCACCTCTTTTTAAATTGATCCATGCCGCTCGGCCAATGCCGACGATGTCTAGCCCGGGGTGTTCGAGAAATCGGGTATCTTCGACCGCAATGACGGCTTGAATGAGGTCTTGGGGGATCTGATCAATTGGGGTATATAGCCGTCGTTCAATAAAAAATTGCCCAATTATTTGGCCATTATCAGCATAAACTCTGGAGACTAAACTGGGATGATAATCTTGAAAAGAATCGAAGGTTGGGAGATCTTGAGTGGCAACCCAGAGAATGCCAATCAGGGCTCCCCCCGCAATACAGATCATGAGGAAAGAGCCCATCAGGATGATTCGGCGCCACGACCAGGTTTTAAGCTCTGAAAACCAATGCTGAATAATACTCATTAGAGGGAGGGGCGTCGGAATCCTTAGAGGATGATAAGTAGTATTGTGGAGGGGAAATGATTCACAGCCTTAATTTTACGATACTCCGAGACTGGCCAAAACACAAGGTAGGGTCAGAACACTTCTTGAAAGGTCATCAATATAGAGAAGGAGGGAGTGTTTGCGGCAAAGAAGGGAGTGTACTTGGCCACAGGGACGTGTGTCGGTCCGAGGAATGGAAAAAGGGAAAAGACTTCAGCAGACTTCCAGATACCTGACGGATTTTCCCCCTGGTCACAATGAAGTCTTCTGCAAGCCGAGGCAATGACCATTTCCCTAGGTCTTCTGGCAGATTGACAAACTTTTTGACCCCGTGGTACCACCTAAGGTCGGTTTGAGAACTTTTTGTCTATTTCACAAATTCACAGGAGGAGATAGCGCATGTCAGATGTTGCCGCAGAAATTAAAGTTGGAGACGAAGCCCCAGATTTTACCTTAAAAGATCAGGATCAAAACGATATTCAGTTAAGTTCATACCGAGGGAAGAAAAATGTGGTGCTGGCCTTTTATCCTTTAGATTGGAGTCCGGTCTGTACGGGGGAGAACAAATGTTTGACCGATGATTTCCCGAGCTTTGAATCCGCCAACGCGGAAATTATGGGAATAAGTTGCGATAGTTTCTTTTCCCACAAAGCCTGGGCGGACTCTCTCGAGCTGAAGCATAAACTCTTAGCCGATATGCACCGCACGGTGTCGAAGGCCTATGGGTTGTATTTTGAAGCCTTAAACTGCTCGAAACGGGCCACCGTCATTGTGGATAAAAACGGAAAGGTGGCCTATGCCAAAGTTCAAGAAATCAAGGTGGCTCGGGATGATAAAGACATTTTGGAAGCCTTAAGCAAATTGAATTAATCGTCTTTGGTTTGAAAAACCCTAAGAGAAGCCCGATAAGGATTCTCTTAGGGTTTTCTTTGTTACGAGTGAGGGTGTGATGTCCGGTGTCATTGAAGATGTGAACGATGAAAACTATGAAAGCTTTACGCAGGCCTCAGCGGCTGTTGTGGCCTATGGCATTGCGACCTGTGAACCATGCAAAGCCTACGATCCTATTTTGGTGGAAACGGCGCAACAGTATGCGGATGTGCGCATTGGGAAAGCCAAAATGCATGTTCCCGGCCGGTGCCGCGCGATTAAAAAACTGCACAAATTTGAAACCTATCCCACCACCCATTTCTTTTCCAATGGAACCCTCGTCTTGACTAAAGAGGGTAAAATAGAGGCCGCGGAATTAACCAGCCTCATCGAGCAACATTTCCGTTCCAATCTTTAGATGTCTTCCTTAGAGGGATGGGAATGCCCTCACCTTGAAACAGAGGCTAAGGCGCCAGGCTGTTGACTGACCGAGATGCGGTGCAGTGGAGGCGTGTGAAAATGAGGGGCAAGAATCTCCCAGCATTGTTGGGCCAGAAAGGAATCGGTCACCGGATGCTTGGCCAAGAGAGGGTCTTGATTCAAGTCTCGCTGTTCAAACCGATCAAGAAGATGGGTCTGAACGAGGGAATCTAATTGGTTGAGATTGATGACTTGTCCTGTGTCAGAAGGAATGGGTCCTTGGAGAGCCACCCATACGTCATACTGGTGCCCATGGGTCTTGCCCTGTTCTGTGTGATGGATAGCTGAAAATTGGTAGCGGCGGGCAATTAGCGCAGGTGTGAGCGCCCATGTCTCATTGATCAGATCTGCCCTCACTTCCGCATACAGCGTCTCGTCCTCGTAAAGACGAATGGAGTCGAGCGCTGGAAGGTCAGGATGCTTAGTTAAAATGTGCCAGAGAGTCAGGGCGATGTTTTCCGTCGTGGGGATGCGTTCGGCAAAATACGGTGTGTCCAAATTGAGATTTTTGTGGTCAAGTTCTTTTAGCACTTCCCACAGGTATTGTTTGAGGTCATATAAATTGATGATCATACCTGTGACCGGATCAATCTCTCCGCACAGTGTCACTTCTAAAAGATAATTATGCCCATGGCTATTCACATTATTGCAGGCGCCAAACATCTCTCGATTCTTGGCATCATCCCAGTTGGGATTGTGATATCGATGGGATGAACAGAACTCAAGACGTTTGGTTAACGTTGCTTTAGGCATGGGTCTTCCGTATCAGGGAGGAGGCAACAAAGAAGAAGGGCTGGAACTTGGTACGAAGCGTACATCAAGTCCAGCCCTTCATGTAGTAAGTGATCTTGAAAACTGTGTGTTACGTCGAAAAGGAGCTGCCGCATCCACAGGTAGATTTGGCTTGTGGATTTTTGATGGCAAATCCAGATCCCTGAAGGCTGTCCACATAGTCCACTTCGGCGCCGCTCAGCATCGGGGCGCTTTGTGAATCAACAATGACTTTGACATCTCCTTTTTCCACGATCGTGTCATCATCACTCGTTTTATCTTCGAACGACATGCCATATTGATAGCCGCTACAGCCTCCGCCTTTCACATAAATCCGAAGACCCACGGCATTCTCTTCTTCCAGTATTAGTTCTTTAATCTTCTCTTCCGCGATTGGGGTAATGGTAACCATGTGCCTCTCCTCCTTTTATGAATCTCACGAAAATTTTTAGATTCTTCTTTCCTTTCAATCGGTTGAAAGGACATCAACATTGAGTTCTTATCTTAATGCACATCTTTTAAGGTTGTCAATTTTAAGCCAAGGTTTTGGCCGATGTGGTTGGGATTCTCTTCCATGAAGTTATTGCAAATCTTGAAGCCATTCTTCCCTCATTTCGGGAGAAATTAGGGCTTTGGCTTGATAATGAGGATGGGTAATAGTCAGAAAGGCCGGCGTTTCTGGTTGGGCCAAGTGGTCCCGAAAGGTGGAAGTGGTTAAAAATCGTACAAAATGAACGGCGCTAATTTTATCTTCTTTGCTATGCCCAGCTTCAAAGTTGGCAAAGACTTGATGGTCTCCCACCTGGATCGCCACCGTATTTGATTCGTCAATAGCTTGGAAGGAATCGAGGAGTTCTTGGATTTTGTCGGAATCGGTAATTTCGATAAAGAAGGTCGCACTTAATTCATCTGTACCAGGCAATAAGGCATTATACACATCACATTCTTCTTGAATTTTTGCTGGATCGAAAATGCGTTCGGTCCGCAACATTTCTTGAATTTGAAACAACACCGTCTCGCGATTTTCGAACACCAGGGTGATGTATTCTCCAACGGTAATTCGTCGTCGTTTCTTGAGTGCGATAATATGCTGGCGAATAGTGGCTCGTTGTTCTTCATAATCGGCGGCAGAAAGCAACTCTTCCGGGGTCACGAGTTTCATGATGGTAATCCGTACGCGTTGCGAACCACTTGAATGGGGTGCAGCGCAGGTCGTGAAGACGGGGCATCGAGCGCCTGGTCCAGTTGAAGAGCGGACAAGGGACAATCGGATGCCACGACATCGAAGTGCTCATCCTTAAACTCTCGCACGGCTTTCTTGGCGATCTTCATCGAAAGATCGAAAAATTCTTTTTTGGCACTCCAAGCGCCATCATGCCCGGAGCATTTCTCGATCAGATGAACGGTGGCGCCGGCTAATTCCATGAGTTCTTTAGATTTAAACCCAATGTTTTGATCGCGAAGGTGACAGGGGATTTGGTACGCCACGCGACCAGGGTTTTTTGGAAAGTCCAGCGACAGCTTGTTATCTCGTTTCAACTTCATAAGATATTCACACAGATCAAATGTTCGATCAGCTAACTGATTCATTTCTGGTGTGGCCTTGAGATAGGGATATTCTCGTTTGAACATCAGGCTACAACTTGGGGCTGGAACGACAATGTCATATCCTTGGTCTAGGTATGGTGAAAAAAGCTGGTATTGAGCCTCAGCAATTTTGGCCATGCCTTCCGTATCGCCGAGGTCAAACCGTGGCATGCCACAGCATTGCTGGTTGGGAGGCACGATCACTTCAATCCCGTTTTTCTCCAGAATTTGTACAGCCGCCTTTCCGATATCCGTGACTTGATAAGTCACCAAGCAGCTAGGAAAGAATGCAACTTTTCGCCGGTTCGTGTGAGTAGGAGATGGTGATGTTCGCTTTGTCCACCATCGTGTGAAGGTCTCGGATTGATAGGGAAGGACCTGTCGATTCTTGTGAATGCCGGCTATTTGTTCAACCAAACTTCGCACCCATGAAGTGCGAAGCGCCCAATTCGTGAGGGGTGCGGTGAGACTGCCCAGCTTTCCAATGAAATCGGTTTGGATTAGCAGTTTATCTCGCCAGGTGGCTCCACCTTCCGCCGTACGTTGCTTTTTCCATGCGGCCATTAACCGAGGGAAATCCAGATCATATTGATGAGGCGGGGAATAGGGGCAGTGGTTGAAACACAGTTTGCAGTAATAGCATTCTTGTTCGACCTGGGTAAAATTTTGTGGTGTCAGTTTCGAGAGATCACTTTCGTGGTCATCAATGCGGTCAAGTAGCGTGGTGAATGACGGGCACAGGTTAAAGCATCGCCGGCAGCCATCACAGATATCAAAAATCCGTAACGTTTCTGTTTCCAGATCAGACCGCTTCCACCCTGGAGTAATGAGGTCAAATTTTGGCATGGCAAAAAATGTGGGAAAAACCTGGGTACGCAAAAAACCCAAGACGGGGGTCTTTCACTGACCGACCATCTTGGGTTATTGGTCCGACAATATTATCCTTGATTCAGCGATTCGAGACCTTTGGTAAAACGATTGGCGTGAGAGCGTTCGGCTTTAGCTAAGGTTTCAAACCATTCAGCCAATTCCTCAAATCCTTCATCGCGGGCGGTTTTCGCCATACCGGGATACATCTGGGTGTATTCATACGTTTCACCCTCAATCGCCGCCTTTAAGTTCGCATCAGTATTGCCGATGGGCACACCGGTGGCCGGATCGCCCACTTCTTTCAGAAAATCCAAATGTCCAAACGCATGACCGGTTTCGGCTTCCGACGTGTCACGAAATAACCCACCCACATCAGGATAGCCTTCGATATCGGCACGGCGGGCGAAATACAGATAGCGCCGGTTAGCCTGCGATTCTCCTGCGAAGGCGTCTTTCAGGTTTTCATGACTTTTCGTTCCTTTTAAGCTGTTGCCCATGGTGTCCTCCTTTAACGTGTGATGGGGCATGGCCCCGATGATAAACCTTTGGTTGATGGCGGTGGCTGTCGACGACAGGTACCGCAATACCCTCGGAAGGCTACTTGATGACTGGTAATCTCAAAGTCTTTGGGAAGTCCCGATGGGGAAGTCAGGCGGTTCAAACGTGGATCCATGACATCCAGAATGGTCTGACACCCTAAACAAATCACATGATGATGCGGAGAGAGGTTCGCATCAAAACGGGCTCGCTCATGGCCGATGTTCACTTCTTGTACGAGTCCAGCCCTGCGCAACACCCCCAATGTGTAATACACCGTGTTGAGGGACAGCATGGGATACGCTGGAGATACCTGCGCAAAGAGATCTTCTGCGGTTGGATGAGCCGTACTGTGAACTAACGTCTGGTAGATAGCTGTCCGTTGCGGGGTAGATTTCAAGCCGCAATCCCGAAATTTTTGTCGAATGTCATCAAGGGAAAGATTCATCGCCGTAATTCACCTTATTCCTGTTTAGGAATGATTACTACTTACCAAATTGCAAGGGAGTTGGTCAATGGGCTGGAAGCCACTGACGCCAACCGGTGCCTTTATGACCAAATTGGAATGGGGAGGGATGAAATATTTCTGAGAGTATTTCAAGCGACTCGATCATGCGAGGCCCGGGCCGGTTGAAGAACTGATTCCCGTCGGTCAGATACACTCTTCCTGTTTGGACCGCCTTCAACTTGGGCCAAGACGGATGGCGAGTCATGATGGGCAGTTCTTCTTGAATGCGAGGCATGGAAAAACCACAGGGCATCAAGACCAGAATATCGGGATCCGCTTCGGCTAAATCTTCCCAGGTGATCCATGGGGCATGGGCTCCTGGGGTACCAAAAACCGATTGGCCTCCCGCAAGTTGAACAAGTTCAGGAACCCAATTGCCGGCTGCCATCAATGGTTCCATCCATTCAATACAGGCCACAGTTGGATGTGGCTCTAAGCCTAGGCAACGTTCGGAGATAGCTGAAATTCGAGACTGATAGGTGGCGAGAAGTTGCTGGCCTTCTTGTTTTTTGCCCACTCCCTGGGCCACACGAAGCAAATCATCCCAGACGCCTTGCAGATTCGTGGCCTTTAAGGAAAGCAGCGTGGGTTGTTTATCCAATGCCTCCGTAAGGGCGTTCTCCACATCGGTATAGCTCACAGCACACACATCACATTGTGTCTGCGTCACGATAATGTCAGGTTGCAACTTACGTAAAGTTTCCGTCTCCACCCGATAGACCGAAAGCGCTTCCTTCAGACGATCGGATACCCGGTCATGGATTTCTTGGCTGCTGCCGTTGATTTCGAGGGTAGGTTCGGTGCAAATGGGCAGGTGCCTAATGGCCGCGGGAAAATCACATTCATGTGAACGGCCCACCAGATCGGCCTGGCATCCAAGGGCACAAACCATTTCTGTACCACTTGGAATTAACGAAACGATCTTGGGCATAGTAAAACCTTCTAAAAACACCTAAGCAAATGTGTTTCTCAAAGCCCCCCATCCTACTGACCAGGGCAGAGGGTATGCAAGATGAATTTTAACATTTAGACGTCAGGCTCGAATTAAGGAAAGCTATATTTCACCGTTCCTTTCCAAAAACATTTTGAAGCCCAATGCCCATAAATCGGGACCGCAAGTAATTCAAGTCTGACCCCTAAACGGTCCCCTCATGCTGCTGGAACCTAAACGTCATCTATGGTAGAACAGCGCCTAGACAACAACAATCTGCAAATTAACATTCATCCTCAGTGTTGAACCAGGAGGTTTCCATGCCGACTAAAGCCTACATCCTCATGAAAGTCAAAGCGGGCAAGGTCCACGACGTACTCAACACCCTTAAAACACTTCCGGGAGTGGAACAAGCCCACGCCTGTTTTGGCCACCCCGACATATTTGGTCTGGTCAATGCTTCAGATGATCGAGCACTCTCCAACCTCATCATGACCAAAATTCACACGATTCCAGGAGTCGAAGAAACCGATACCCACATCGTCGTGCAGGAATAATTCATAGGTCAAAAAAAGGCCGGCTCTTTGAGCCGGCCTTTTTTCTTAACTATTTGTGAATCTTTTTGAGTCAGACTTAGAACAAGCCTGAAGCATGGCCGGAGGTGGCCATGAAGAACAACATGGGAATAGAGAGCATGGTATTGGTACGAGAGGCTAGGAGCGCCATTCTTGCCGATTTGGCTTTTTCTTCCGGTGTTGCCTCTTTCATTCCCAGGACTTTCTTCTGATTGGGCCAAATGATGCCCCAGACATTGAGGAGCATGATTGTGCCTAACCAAGCGCCCATGCCAATCACGGCATCTTGCCCCTGTAGTAAAAAGGCACTCCCCATCCGATGCTGATTCATCAGCAAGGCGGCGCCGAAGACCCAGGTGGCGAGGGCGCTCCATCGAAACCACCATAAGGCGTTGGGGACTAAATGTTTGAAGGCCTCGGCCTTGGTTTCGGGTGTGACCACTTTTAAGAATGGGACTTGGATGAAATTAAAATAATAGAGAATTCCGATCCAGGTAATCCCCGCGAGGAAGTGTCCCCACGCTAATAAACTTTCCATAGTAGATCCCTCGTTTCAGTCAGGTGAATAATTGAATAAGGTGGTCAATGGAGTGGACGGGAGCCCTAAACGAGGACCTTGACCAGGGCATAGAGCACAACGGT
>JAZFZJ010000028.1:0-7763 GCA_036443915.1 Nitrospirales bacterium | reverse complement strand
CGGACGGTCCACTTCGGTTGAAATGCGGGTGGTTCCAATTGAATGGGAAAATAAGCCAGCCTATTTGGCATCTCTTCGTGATGTGACCGAACGACGAAAAGCCGACGAAGAGCGACGGCGTCATGAAACGGAACGCCAGTACGCCCAAAAACTAGAAAGCCTTGGCGTGTTGGCAGGCGGCATTGCGCATGATTTCAATAATCTTCTCATGACCATTGTCGCCAGATCTGGCTTAGCCCTCCGCTCATTACCTCAGGACGCTCCAGCTACCGATCATTTGAAATTTATCGAAAAAGCAGGCCTCCGTGGAGGAGAATTAGCCAATCAAATGCTCACGTTCGCTGGGCAAACCAAACTGAACTTTCAATCCCTCCAACTTTCCAAGCTTCTCAAGGATATGGAGCCCTTCCTTCGAGCCACCATTTCCAAACGTATTTCGCTTCAATACGATCTTGATACATCCTTACCACTCGTTCATGCCGACCAGCCACAATTACGGCAAATAATCATGAATGTGGTGCTCAACGCCGCAGATGCTATCGGGGAACAAGAAGGTGTCATTACTCTTACAACAAGCCTGGGGGAGAGGACCAAACACGATTTCGACAATTCGTATCTCATCGGTGATCTCCCAAAAGGTCAATGTATTTCCCTTACTATTGGGGATACGGGATGTGGGATGAAACTAGACATGATCCCCAAAATTTTCGATCCATTTTTCTCCACAAAATTTCCAGGACGAGGCCTGGGGCTTGCTGTGCTCTTGGGAATTGCTCGAGCACATTCTGCCGCTATTGCGGTCCAAAGCCAGCCCGAGATTGGGACAACATTTGAGCTCCTATTTCCAGCAACCCAACCCCACCCCTCAACAAAAAAAGTGTCGCCCGTGACGATTCCCACCGAGCTTTCGTTGCCGCCAAAAAAACCGCTAGTCTTAATCGTTGATGACGAAGAGGATGTCAGAGTGACGTGCTCCCTGATCCTACAAGAAATCGGAATTGACGCCCTCGTCGCCTCGGATGGCGAAGTAGGCCTTCAAGTATTCCAACAACACCAGGAATCTATCACTACCGTTTTGCTAGATCTCACCATGCCAAAAATGGATGGGCATCAACTATATGAAAAAATTCGTGAAATAAATGCAACGGTTCCAGTGATTCTATCAAGCGGCTATTCAGAAAAAGAAGCGATGAAACAATTTCAAGGGTCCCGCATAAATGCCTTCATCCAAAAGCCCTATCAAGTCGAAGTGCTCATCAATAAGATCCAATCCTTCACACAAAAATCGTCAACACCTCCCAAATTGGTACCGAAAGACACAGTTGAATAATGCAAAATTTCTTTTGAGGAACTCCTTGAACGTCGCGGGTGGACTGTTTCAACATTTCCCTAAATTATGCCATCAAACCACTCGGGTTAGCCGCCTCTCACCCCTTAGCACATTTCAAGATTTGTCAGTGCTGATACCGATATCCGCCGCTCAAATGCCGCTCTAAGGTGGAAGACAGCCCCAAATGATTTCGATACAAGATGGAATTCACAATCGCCTGGTTCTGAGGAGCCAATTCTCCTGCCCGTTGAAAATGCAGAGTCGCTTCCGCATGACGATCTATTTGATGCAACGTCAACGCCGCATTAAAATGCGCTTCCACAAAATCGGGATTGACCTCCAATGCGGCTTGAAACAACTCAAGGGCTTCCTCCCATTTCCCCTTGTGATACCAATCAATCCCTTTCAAATTAAGATCCGCAGCCTTGGGTTGATCCAAAGGTAAAGTGGCCAAGGGAACGGATTTCGGCAGACATCCACTCAACACCAACAAACACATAATCCCAAAAACACCAGACCACCAATGACGTCCTCTCCCCGTAGAAAATGGTTGCATTTCAACTACCTCACCTTTTACCGCCGAAATGGCATCTAATATCAGAAAAAAGGATAATTTTTCCATATGACCTACACCCATGATGTCATTATTATCGGAGGAGGATCTGCCGGCTACGCCGCAGCGCGCACCGCCCAAGCCGAAGGAGGCAATGTGGGTATTGTCGATCACGGTCCCCTAGCTGGGCTCTGCATTTTACGTGGCTGTATGCCTACAAAAACCATCCTCCGTTCATCCGATATCGCCGCCCTCATTCAACGAGCACCGGAATTCGGTCTGCACTCAGCAAATCTTCAGGTCAATCTAGCTGCCATTATTGACCGAAAAAATCGGTTAATCAAGGAATTCGCCGAAGACCGAATTCAAAGTCTTCAACATCCGCGATTTACCCTTTATCAAGAAAAGGCTCACTTCCGTTCACCGACGGAAATTCAAGCAGGCCCTCATCAATTGTCCGCCAAAGTCTTCATTATTGCCACAGGATCAGTGGTCTCGCGCATTCCCATTCCAGGCTTAGAAGAGGCAGGCTACCTGACCAGCGATGACGCATTGGAACTTCGTACTATACCTGATTCTATGATCGTGCTCGGAGGTGGACCTGTCGCGTTGGAATTAGCACAATTTTTTTCTCGCCTCGGGGTGAAAGTTACCCTGCTCCAAAGAAGTGCCCATATCCTGTCGCAATCAGACAAAGACTTAGCTCAGCCAGTTGAAGCCCGTCTCCAGGAAGAGGGAATGCAGATCTTTACCAATACACACATTCAGCGCGTAAGCTCATCGGGAACGGATAAAACGGTGCAGTTTCTGCATAACGGCCAGCCACGGCAAATCACCGCCACGACCATTCTCCAGGCACTGGGCCGACACCCCAATATCGATCCCCTATATTTGCCAGCGGCTCAAGTTGAAATCCAAAAAAAAACCATCGTTGTGAATAACGAGATGAGGACATCCCAACCTCATATCTTTGCAGTTGGCGACGTGAACGGTCTGCATGAAATTGTCCATATTGCCATTGAGCAAGGCGAAATTGCCGGGTGGAATGCCATTCATCACCAACAACTCTCAAAACAATATGATGATCGTTTAAAAACCCAGGTGGTGTTTACCAATCCCCAGGTAGCCAGCGTTGGCTTATCAGAACGGGAATGCCAAGCCGGACATCTTCCGTATTTGGTCGCATCGTACCCCTTCAATGACCACGGGAAATCCTTGTGCTTGGGCGAAACCCACGGGCACGTGAAAGTACTCTGTCATCCTCATTCCGGAGAAATTCTTGGAGGGCATATTGTCGGCCCGGAGGCCTCTGAATTAATCCATGAACTCATTGCTATCATGTATTTTCGAGGCAACGTCCGTGATCTACTCCGCATTCCTCACTACCATCCCACATTAGCTGAAATCCTTACCTACCCAGCCGAAGAGCTGATCGGTCAATTGCCTTCATCGGATTAAAGAATAAGCCACGGTAAAATATGCCAGGCCATACCTCCCTAACTTGAATCACATCTCTTTTCCACACCATCCACATCCTTTTTCTTTCTTGGTTTGAGAAGAAGAGTTCGAAACCACCACGGGAATCATGGGCTTTCCCTGTAGAACACGAACCCACCTAGAAGAACGGTTTTGCACGATCCACCTCGGTAATAGAAGAAAAACTACAACTAACATTCCGCCCGCAATGACCAAGGGCCATTCCACCGTCACAACAGCGCTTCCCAAATAGGTTAAGGCAAAGGTTGGAGGAATCATCCCGAGAAACGTGGCCAAGGCAAAGGCTCGAAGGCTCACGGTTGTTAATCCAGCCCCATAACTCACAATGTCAAAAGAAAAAAGAGGGATCAACCGAGCTAATACCAGTACCCCCATCATATGATGATCCGAACATTGTTCACAAAAGGTAATATCCCGGCGCAACCATCTGGTCAAGAATTCCCGGCCCAAAGCCCGTCCAATGAGAAAACTAATCACCGCACCCAATTCAGCCCCAAACAACACATACACCCCACCCCAAAATGGCCCGTAGGCTGCTCCAGCGGCTAAATCGATGGGAAGACTGGGAATGGGGCTGAGCACCACCGCCAACGTCATCAAACCCATCAAGGCCATTGGCCCCAGAATCCCCAACTCTTGCAGTGTGGATGAAAGCGTTTCTGGATTCAGAATTTCCTGAAGTGGCACAAACTGAAAGCCCACATAGAGACTCCCGACGACAAGAAGGACGAGTAACACTTTCCCAAAGGGAGTAGACATCAGACAAACTTCCTTGGCATCTCCACTTCGATGCCATGACATTCATAACCCGTAAAGCGTGGTAGGTCCAACACACCAGATGAAATGTTACACCACACACTCAACAAATTTTTGCCTAATGGGGCGTAACAAAAATCTATAGGGCCAGACTACTAAACAGAAAATTCGCGTGCCCCATGGCCCTAATGCAGGAAACATTTACGACACATGTCATCACCCACTAGAGGATTAATATGAAAACCACCATAATAGAGGCTACCATGTCCAATTCGACCACCACTCCCACGGATTCTTCCCATTCACCAATAGGCAAAATACTCATCGGGCTTGTACTTCTTGCTGGAATCGGCGCCTTCTTGTACTTCGACCTTGGGCACTACCTATCACTTGATTCCCTTAAGGCCAATCGAGATACCCTCTTACACTACACCGACACTCATTATGGCCTCGCCGTGGCCCTCTTCATTGTCATCTATATCCTTCAGACGGCATTCTCTTTGCCAGGTGGAGCCATCTTAACACTAACCGGCGGATTCCTTTTTGGCAGCGTCATGGGTACGGTCTTCGTCAACCTTGGGGCCACCGCAGGGGCCACCTTGGCATTTTTAGTCGCGCGATATTTATTGCACGACTGGGTGGAACACAAATTTGGCGAGCGACTCGGTCCTATTCAAGCAGGCTTTAGTCAAAATGCCTTCAGTTACCTCATGACCCTTCGCCTCATTCCAGCCTTTCCCTTTTTCTTAGTCAATTTGGTCTCGGGACTCACACGCGTCAATCTCGGCACCTATGTTTTGGCCACATCAATTGGTATTATTCCTGGCAGTTTTGTCTTTGCCTTTGCAGGCCAACAATTAGGCTCCATCAATTCATTGAGTGAAATTGCCAGTCCACCTGTTTTATTGGCCTTTACCCTTTTGGGTCTCCTCGCGCTGATGCCCGTGGCCTATCGTAAATGGGCCAACAAAAAGGGTGCCCTTCATCAGACATAAATAAACCTGTTTCCCCAACACAAGGAACAACCATGAACACGGCTCCATCATCTGGCTCCTCAGCCTTCATTTATCCGAACGATCAATTCAATCAGGAGCTCGTGAATAATGTTCACCCTCCACAATGGCACAATCCCACTCCATCGGGTCGGTACAATTTGGTGGTGATGGGAGCTGGAACCGCCGGACTCGTCACCGCTGCCATTGCCAGTGCCCTAGGGGCAAAAGTCGCCCTCATTGAACGTCATCTGATGGGAGGCGATTGTTTAAACGTTGGATGTGTTCCCTCAAAAGGGGTGATTCGCGCAGCAAAGGCTTGGGCTTCGATTCGAGAAGCATCAGCCTTTGGACTTGAAATTCCAGACAACATCACTCGGAACTTCGGGGCGGCCATGGAACGCATGCGAAAATTACGCGCCCGAATCAGTGCAGTAGATTCTGCACACCGATATACCAAGCTAGGCGTCGATGTCTTCATTGGAGAGGGGAAATTTTCTGGCCAGGATTCAGTCACCGTCGAAGGAGCGACCCTACAATTTGCTAAAGCGGTCATTTGCACTGGAGCTCGTCCAGCAGCTCCCCCGATTCCCGGATTAGAACAAACCGGCTATCTCACGAATGAAACTATTTTTTCGTTAACGGAGCTCCCAGCACGTCTCGGCGTGATTGGGGCCGGGCCTATCGGGTGTGAGCTCGCCCAATCATTTGCCAGATTTGGGAGCCAAGTGTTCCTCGTTGAAGCCTTACACGGGATCTTACCGAATGAGGATCGTGATGCCGCGGCCATTGTCGAACAATCGATCAAACATGATGGAATTCACCTCCTGTGCTGTGGCAAGGATTTACACCTTCGCCAGACTAGTGCGGGCAAACACATGTCAGTTGATTCTCATGACCAACATTACGACATCCCCGTTGATGATATCCTTGTTGGCGTCGGACGCTCCCCCAATGTGGAAGGCCTAGGACTGGAAACCGTCGGCGTCACATATGACAAAACCGGCGTAAAGGTCAACGAGCGCCTCCAAACGACCAACCCCAAGATCTTTGCCGCGGGAGATATCTGTTCTCCCTTTAAATTTACCCATACCGCCGATGCCCAGGCACAAATTGTCATTCAAAACGCCCTCTTTCCCCACCCGCTCGGGCTCGGGTACGCCAGCACCAAAAATCTCATCATTCCCTGGGCTACCTACACCGAACCAGAAATCGCTCATGTGGGCTTGTATGAGAAAGACGCGAAAACTCAAGGAATCGAAATCGACACATTCACCTTTCCACTCAATGAAGTGGACCGAGCCATTTTGGACGGCGAAGATGAGGGATTCGCACGAGTGCACGTGAAAAAAGGCACGGATACAATTCTTGGAGCGACCATTGTCGCGGCCCATGCCGGAGAGATGATTAGTGAATTCACATTGGCCATGAAAGGGAGGCTGGGTTTAAATACCATTGCCAGTACCATTCACCCCTATCCCACACAAGCGGAAGTCGTCAAAAAAACGGCGAATGCCTGGAGGAAAACCACCCTGACGGAAGGCAAGAAACAATTTCTCAAGAAACTCTTTACCTGGACCCGCTAACGCCTCAACGGAACCCATGATATTGCCAGAACGTGCTCAGGCTGTCTTGAGTCAAGTGACCCTGGGAATACTACTCACGGGGCTCACGGCATCTTCTGTCGTGAACGCCAAAAACCTCTCCTATCTCGAGGTGGGAAATTTTTCTTCGGCTCAAGTGGGTGAAACCTTTCCACCAGGATGGAAACCCCTGACTTTTGAAAACATCTCAGACCACACCCACTATGAGTTGGTGGCTGAAGGGAAAGACATTGTTGTCAAAGCGGTCAGCCGTCAATCCTCCTCTGGCATGACTCGAGAAATCACCATTGATCCAAGGGAATATCCCGTTGTTGAATGGCGCTGGAAGGTGGAAAATATTCTGGAAAAAAGCGATGTCACTCAAAAGTCTGGAGATGATTATCCAGCCCGGCTCTATATCACATTTGAATACGACAGCAGCAAAGTAGGCTTTTGGGAAAAGGCAAAATATGAAGTGGCCAAACTCATTTACGGGAAATACCCTCCGATTGGAGCCATCACGTATATTTGGGAAAGCAAAAGTCCTATTGGAACAATGGTCCCGAATCCCTATTCTGATCGAGTGCGGATGGTTGTCCTACAAAGCGGATCGAGCAAGTTAGGACAATGGGTCACTGAAGAAAGAAATGTCTATGAAGATTACCAAACCGCGTTTGGACAGGATCCCCCAAACATTTCAGGCGTAGCCATCATGACAGACACTGACAATACTCAAGAAACCGCCATCGCATACTATGGGGATATTATCTTTAAAAAAAACAAATTCTAGCGCACCCAACCACCCTGGCACAGAGAATGAAGAGACGTAAGGCTCAGATTGTTTCAGGTCAAAATGAATCCCGTTCTAGGCATAGACAGGTTCTTTGCCTGGTTTCCATTTAATATTACACCCCGCACTGGGTTTTTGCACACCAGGCACTGACTGCCCCGCAAGCACCGCATCAATTGCTTTCCGCAAATCCCGGCCGGTGACGGGCTTCCCATTTCCCGGCCGACTCTCATCTAGCTGCCCCCGATACACCAGCTTGTGT
>JAZFZJ010000027.1:0-2147 GCA_036443915.1 Nitrospirales bacterium | reverse complement strand
CCGGTGGGGGTGGCAAAAATGACGCCGTCTCCTCGCAGGTTAGTCAGGAATTTTTTGTCTACCTGAATATGGATTTTAATCATTCGTCCCAAGGTGCCTTTGCTAACAACGGCGTCGTTTAGTGCGGTTGCCTGAATAACCTGGCCCCCTTGGCGACCGATGCGGGCCTGGAGTCTCAACCGGGTATCTAAATAATAGTTTTGTTCGAAGACCTTTTCGAGTGATTCATAGAGATTTTCTACGGTAGTTTCAGTGAGAAACCCGAGTCCACCCATATTGACTCCAAGAATTGGCACGGATCGTTCTTCGACCAGACGGGCGGCGCGTAACATGGTTCCGTCGCCTCCCAATACCAGGATTAACTCTGATTGGGAGGCAAGGTGCTCTTCTTGATGAGCAGTGGATTCCCCAATCAGCGTCGCTGCTGAGGGGCCTAGGATGACGTCTTTTTGACGACCGCGAAGCCAGGTGACCAGCTTCTGAAGGATGGGTTTGATTTCAGGGAACTGAGGCTTTGTCAGGATGCCGATGGTGGTCAAGGGCAATTCGTCCCTTACTCAACTGGCATTGGCAGGTAATGTTTCATGAAATGGAATTTATCTATAGGGAAATTGTTAAGGGAAGAGGCCAAGAAATTCTATCGGGTGACTCCTTGGCTGTCAATCATAGGAATGAGGGCGGTTACGTAGTTGGTCGGCTCGGAGAGACTGGGAAGAAGATGGGGTGAGAAAATCGGAAATCCTCAAGAGTGGTTAGATCTTGACAGGTTAAATATAGGGTGGATAGACTAGGACTAGGTGATTCCTGGTTTCGCTTTGCATAAGTTGGCCAAACCCTGGATGATGTGAGGAGGAAGTAATGTTTGAACGGTTCACGGACAGGGGCCGAAAAATCATAATTTTGGCTCGGGAAGAAGCTGAGCGGCACCAGAATGACTACCTGGGCACCGAACATTTGGTTCTCGCGATACTCCGTGAATCAGATGGGATTGCCCTTATGATCTTAAAAAAGATGGGGCTTTCCCCGGAACAGATACGGTTGGAAATTGAAAGGAATTTGCCCAGTGGCGGGACCACAGTAACCTTTGGGGAGATTCCGTTTAGTCCAAGAGTCAAAAAGGTCATTGAATATGGCGTGGAAGAAGCTCGACTTCTGGGCCATAACCATATTGGGAGTGAGCATCTTCTTTTAGGGCTTTTGCGTGAGGAAGAAGGGATTGGAGGAAAAGTTTTGCGGAGCCTTGGAGGAAATCTCCTCACCGCTCGTCAGTTGACAGTCACCTTTTTGCGTAAGTCCGGGACACGGGAGCGAGATAAGAAAAGCAGCACCCCTGCCTTGGATGAATTTGGGAGGGATCTAACCCAACTCGCCCAGGAATCGTTATTGGACCCAGTGATTGGGCGGATGGATGAGATTGAGAGGGTGTTGCAAATACTGAGTCGTCGGACCAAGAACAACCCGGCGTTAATTGGAGAATCCGGTGTCGGGAAGACCGCCATCGTGGAAGGGCTTGCCCAACGGATAGTCTCCATGGATGTGCCGGATAACCTGCTTAACCGAAGGGTCATTAGCCTCGACCTGGGGTCTCTTGTCGCTGGAACAAAATACCGGGGCCAGTTCGAGGAACGCCTCAAGATTGTGATGAAAGAGATTACTCAGGCCGGAAATATCATCATGTTTATCGATGAGTTGCATACGTTGGTAGGGGCTGGTGCCGCAGAGGGCTCGATTGATGCAGCGAATATGCTGAAGCCGGCTTTGTCCCGTGGGGAAATCCAGTGCATTGGAGCGACGACGTTAGATGAGTACCGCAAACATATTGAGAAGGACGGAGCGCTGAAACGACGGTTCCAACCCATCTATGTTAATCCGCCCTCAATGGAAGAGACCATCAAAATTATTCAGGGGCTTCGTGACCGGTATGAAGAGCATCATGGAGTGGAAATTACCGACGAAGCTGTCATTGAGGCCGTGAAACTCTCGGATCGCTATATTACCGACCGATTCCATCCCGACAAAGCTATTGACCTGATTGATGAAACCGGCTCACGGGCCAAGCTCCAGTCCTATGCCCTGCCACCTGAGTTGAAATCCCTTGAACAGGAACTCAAACGGGTGGCCAGAGAAAAAGAGGTGGCGATTGGTCT
>JAZFZJ010000026.1:0-9909 GCA_036443915.1 Nitrospirales bacterium | reverse complement strand
TCCCCAAGGCCGGGTGGGGGGGTGTGCCGATGACGGGGGTGGGGGATGTTAAGTCGTTATTGTATTACGCAAAGTCCCACTCATCCGGTGCTTCCTAGCCGTAAGGCTGAATTATTTATCTAGGTATTTAACCTAGTCACACATTTAGTCACACCTTGGGGGGACAATTAATCCAAATAGGAAGAAAGGCGATTAATTAAGATTTAGACGAAAAACCATTAGAAAGCAAATATTTGGATGTATTTTCGTCTCACTCCATCCCACTTAATCTTCCTTATTATAGGGACTTAAAATCCCTCGGCTCTAACGGGCTGTACCGGTTCAAGTCCGGTCTCCGGCACCAGTTTTTCCATTTCCTTCCTACCAATTTTTCCCTAGTTTTTTCCAAAGGTATACTCTTTCCTCCTATTTGGGCTTCTAGGATTTTCTCGAGCCTTTGTGGTGCCATAGAAAATTTTTACCCAATGGGTAAGGTCTTCTTAGTCAAAGGTGACCTGGGAAACATGCATGGTTTGACAATTTACTCTACCATGCGGTTTTTCGAAAGAAAATTTGAAAAGAGGAATTGGAGATCAGGGAGGATTGGGGCTGGTCAAATGGCACAAGGGTTGCTGATGAGATGGTAAGCATACTATGTGCTTCATTTTTGTCCGCCAGACTGAGACGTTGATTGCCAAAAGGCAGAAGGAGGGAAAACCTCATGTTGGTGATGGCGCGGTGGGATCAAGAGACGAGGATTTTGCGGTTGTCTGGTCGGTTCGATAAATCGGCACGTGTGCCGGTTGAGACGGCCCTCGCCTCGGTGGAGAGAAACCCGTGTAAACAAGTCATCCTTGATTTTTCAAGGGTGTCGTCTATGGACAGTGCCGGAATTGGGAAATTGTTGTTACTGTATCATTCATTGAGAAAAAGAAGTGTGGTCCTGACGGTGGTTAATCCAAGGCCTGCGGTTGAAGAACTGCTTCATTTGGTAAATTTAGCTACGATTATTCCGATTACTCAGAAAAAAAACAGCATTCGATCTGTTGCCTAATGGCGGTGGATTGGAAAGCTAGGTGTTCCTTAAGTTGTCTATGGGAAAAACCGAAATGTGTCATCAGAGATGAGTCACTCGCCAACTCACCCCACCTTCCATCACGATACGCATGTGATTACTTTGGGGGCATGTCTGGATGTGCATGCGGAACATGCTTTAGAGTCGGCGGTTTGTCATGTGCAAGAAATACAGGGAAAGCATATTCTTCTGAATTTGCACGCGTTGAATAATATTGACAGTCGAGGGTTAGGGAAATTGTTTCTCACCTACCATCACCTCAACCGAAAAAAGATTCGACTGAGTATAGTGAATCCTTGTCCAAGCGTACGAGAGATGTTGGAATTTGTGAATTTTCCCAACATCGTACCAATCTATGATTCTATGGATGACCTCATTGCGAAGGGCAATGATTTGGTGGAATCCACGGGTCTTCCTTCTGAAGTCGTGTAGCCACGTGAGTCTGAGTTTTGGCTATTCTTTCCAAGGGTTCTGGAATAACCACTTATGTAACGGTTGCCATAATACGTATACGAGGTCACGAAAAAGGTAGCGAGAGCCACAGGCCTGGCAGCGTATGGGCTCAAGAAATGCGCAAAACTGACCGATCGACTTGATACAGATCATGTATTCGGTAATAGGAGAAAGACTATGTATATCAAAACTGGCGAAAAGACCGTAGAGGGATCCTCACATAATTTGTTGTTTCATCAAGATCCGGAGGCTCGTTTGGATGCGGCCATCCAACTTGGAGGTGAAATGGTTGGAGTATCGGGTCAACGTCTTGCGCTAGAGGCGTTAACCACGGCACTGCAAGACCCCTGTTCAACAGTCCAAGAAGCGGTTTTGCAGTCCTTAATGCGGATGAGTGTGAAGCCCAGATAGCGAATTTCTGGTGTATTACCGCTGCCTTCACTCCTCTCGCGCTGACTTGTTACCCAATTGGGGTATTCCCCGTGGTGTTCCTGGCGGTTCCCTCCTTCATTGACTTCCTTTTTCTACCCTTCCTAGAATCCTGATCTTGCCCATTTTTTTATTCCGTTTTGAAGGGATCACCGGTTTGTGACCACAACCGTGGAGCTTAAGAACGTCGTGAAAACCCATGGTGTGGTTACCGCTGTGGATCGTGTGTCCTTGAAAATTGGGAGGGGAGAATTTTTTTCGATTCTGGGGCCCAGTGGGTCAGGAAAAACCACCATCCTGCGCTTGATTGCTGGATTAGATGTCCCTGATCAAGGTGACATTTTCATTCAGGAACGTGTCGTGACATCAGATCCTCCTCACGCTCGTCCTGTCAACATGGTGTCTCAGCACTATGCCTTGTTTCCACATATGACCGTGTTTGAGAACGTGGCATTTGGATTAAAAATGCGCAGGAAGCGGCCACGAGATATTCAACAGGCTGTCAAGCAGATGTTGGCAATGGTGCGTTTAGAAGGAAAAGCGCCACGGTTTCCTGGGCAACTTTCTGGAGGGGAACAGCAACGTGTGGCTCTTGCACGGGCCCTCGTGAATCACCCCGTGGTGTTGTTATTAGATGAGCCATTAGCCGCCTTGGATCAGCGATTGCGTCAGGAGATGCAAGGGGAGCTTAAACGGCTGCAACAAGAAGTGAAGGCCACGTTTATTTGTGTCACGCATCAGCAGGATGAAGCCCTCATGCTCTCGGATCGCTTAGCAGTCATGCATGGAGGAAAAATCCTACAGGTTGGAACGCCTCAAGAAATTTATGAGCAACCAGAGTCCACTACGGTGGCAAAGTTTATTGGACTTTCAAATTCCTTATCGGGAACGATCACACGAATTGAGGACGGTCTCTGTTGGGTTAAGCATGAGGCTTTTCCCCAGGTGGTGGTAAAATGTCCTCCTCATGGTTCCGAGCAGGGGCCTGTCACGGTCATGATTCGTCCGGAGCGTTTGCATGTATCTGGAGAGCCTCCCGCCAAAGGATATGAGAATACGATCCCAGCCATATTGCATCAAACCGTTTTTAATGGGAACGAAATTTTCTACCACCTACGACTTCGCAACGAGGCCATCTGGATTGCCCGTGTACCGATTGACGAAACCCATACACGCCCACTAGCTATCGGCCAGGCGGTTTACCTCCAATGGAGCCCGTCTGAAGGACTGGCCCTTTCTCACTGACCCTTCTCCATCGTGACGAATTCCCCTTCATTGTCTTCTGCGCTTCTGGTACGACTGTCCTGGTGGATGGCGTCCCTTTTTCTTGGACTATGTTTTCTGGCGCCTCTCCTGTTGGTTTTAGGCGTCAGTGTGGCGAGCCGTGGGCTCTATGGCGGGGTTGAATGGATCGGAACCTTGGAAAATTACCGTCGGATGGCTGATCCCTTAATTGGGGCCATTTTCCTCCGGTCGATTCTGTTCGCGGGATTGACCACGGGGGTGTGTGCGGTGGTGGGATTTCCATTAGCTTATTGTATGGCCCGAGCTTCCCATCGGTGGCAATGGTTGTTGCTGACTCTGGTCATGATTCCATTCTGGACAAATTTTTTGGTTCGAACCTATGCCTGGATTTTAATTTTGCGTGCAGACGGTGTCCTGAATTCAACCCTCATGCAGTTGGGGATACAATCAGAACCGCTTACTTTGTTGTTTACTGATGCTGCAGTGTGTGTGGGATTGGTTTATGGGTATCTTCCTTTTATGGTTCTCCCGTTGGTGGTGGCTATCGAACGTATTTCCCCACAGTTGGAAGAAGCCGCCAGGGATCTGTATGCCACGACGGGATCCATGATTCGACATATCGTCCTTCCTCTCAGCAAACCAGGATTTCTTGCCGGTGGGGCGCTGGTTTTTATTCCATCTGTTGGGGCGTTTATCACGCCGTATTTGCTCGGAGGGGGGAAACAGATGATGGTGGGGACCCTGATTCAGCAAGAATTCCTGGTTTCCAGGGATTGGCCCTTTGGATCGGCCCTGTCGTTTGGACTGATGGGAACTGTTCTTCTGTTATGGTTTTTGGTGAGCCGAACGTTGTCTAGAAGGGAGGCCCAATGAATCGGCTTCCTAGAAGCTTCTTAGCGAGTGGCCTCTTGGCCATGCTGTTTTTGTATGGGCCAGTCGTCATCTTGATCGTCCTTTCTTTTAATGTCTCAACGATGGGAGTAGCCTGGAAAGGATTTTCATTCCAATGGTATGAACAATTGCTCTTGGACGCCTCGATTCTTGATGCGACGTTGAATAGTCTGAGCATCGCGATGGCTTCTACCGTATTGTCATTGGTTCTTGGTGTGGGAACTGCCATTGCCTTGGAAAAAAGTCAAGGCCGGCATATTCCCTGGCTGAATATGATGCTCGTGTTGCCACTGGTC
Source organism: Nitrospirales bacterium (assembly GCA_036443915.1). Classification (GTDB taxonomy): domain Bacteria; phylum Nitrospirota; class Nitrospiria; order Nitrospirales; family UBA8639; genus Nitrospira_E. Next base: position 5,541 of record JAZFZJ010000026.1, on the reverse strand, counting down.
ATTCCAGAGATTTTACTGGGGGTGGCCTTATTGATGATGTTTGTGTTGTTTCAGATCCCGTTAGGATTCGGGACCATTATAATTGGGCACATGGTTTTTAATCTGCCCTTGACCGTGGTGATCATACGGGCGCGCCTTCAGAAATTGGATCCAGCCTGGGAGGATGCAGCCCGAGATTTAGGGGCATCTTCCTGGGAAGTTCTCAGGTACATTACGCTTCCATTGCTACGACCAGCTATTTGGGGGGCTGCTCTGTTGAGTTTTACGGTTTCATTGGATGATTTTGTGGTAACGTTTTTTGTGGCGGGTCCCGGATCGACCACCTTACCACTGAAAGTGTTTTCGATGATCAAGACAGGGATTACGCCGGAGGTTAACGCGCTTTCGGCCGTACTGGTTATTGTCTCAATGGTCTGTGTGGGTTTGTCGTGGATCTTTCAGGAATGGTCAAGCAGGTATTCAGGAGAATCTCGTTTACCATAACTAAGGTATCTTTATGAAGACGACGTGGAGCCTTTGGCTAGTGGTGTGGAGCGTGGTGATGGTTTGGGGCTGTTCAGAGAATTCGTCCCCCTCCCAGCATGAGCCTTCTGAACCTACCACCCTCTACTATTTTACGTGGTCGGATTATGTTGATTCAGACATTTTGGCCAACTTTGAAGCCACCCGTGGGGTGAAGGTGGTCGTGGGTACATTTAGTAGCAACGAGGAGTTGTTGGCCAAGGTACAGACGGGGATGACGGGCTATGATGTTGTTGCACCATCCGATTTTATGGCTGGGATTATGGGACGGTTAGGATTATTGGCTGAGCTGGATTTGCACCGGATTCCCCATGTACAAGATCTGGAACCACATTTATCAGAACTTCCCTTTGACCCCACTCACCGTTTTGCTATTCCGTATTTATGGGGGACCGTTGGGATTGGCTATAACGCGGATGTGGTCACAGAACCCCCAACGAGTTGGGAGATCTTATGGGACCCACGCTACAGGGGGCGAGTGAGTATGTTGAACGATCAACGGGAAGTGTTCGGGTTAGCTCTTCGGGCTTTAGGATATTCCCTAAATAGTGTAGATCCCCACGAGATTCAACAGGCGAAAGACAAACTCATTGCGCAAAAACCATTGGTGAAAGCCTACACGAGTGAACTATTTGATCAGCTTCTGGTATCGGGAGAAACCGTCCTTGCCCATGCGTGGGGAGGGCCGGTGGCCAGGGCCATGCGAGAACGGTCGTCCATCCGCTATGCGATCCCTCAAGAAGGTGGGACGATTTGGACGGACTGTCTTGCAGTGTTAGCCAGTTCGAACAATAAGGCACTGGCGATGGATTTTATCAATTATTTGTTGGAGGAAGAGGTGGCCTTGCTCACCTCACAACGGCTGTTATTTGCGTCAGCCAATCGTTATGTGCGGGATCGCCTACCCGCAGAAATTCGCGACAATATTGCCGTGTACCCCCCATCTGATATTCTTTCGCGGATGGAGTGGATGGAAGATGTTCACGAGGCCATTCGATATTATGATCGAGCGTGGACTGAATTAAAAGTTCATTAGAATCCTGGTGAAAAAGGCTACCCGGCATGCTTTCATTGGCTGAAATTCTCATTATTTTTTACTGTCCAGATTGGCTTGCTGACCGTCTATGGACAAGCCGGAAAACTTTTTTTGATGAACCTGGTTTCACCTATGACAATGGGTTTGTTTGTCAAAGTTGTCTCATAAGATTGAAAATTTCAGAGCCGAACGGAGTTATGGCTTGACCGGTTTAGCTATCTGCCACTAGACTAAATTGTTCATGAATTCCCAGTATTTGATTGACGAAAGGTAGCCCTATGTCTCAGCGACACATCCTTCGGTCCCCAGCTATGTGGGTGATTATGGCTGCGTGGGTTTTCATTGGAATTAATGGGTTAGGGGCTCAACTGATCCCTGGAAATCCACAGGTATATTTGACGCAACTACCGTATGAGTTACCACCTCAACAGGAATATGAACCCGGTGGACAACCGAAACCGGCTCCGGAAGCCTTATCGCATCAAGAGCAAGAACGGTTAGAATCACTCGTCCCCTTGCTTGAGGGACGACAGGAATTATGGGCGATGGGAGAATTTGTTCATTTTGGGAAACACTCGGTACCATTTGTGACCAAAGCCTTAAAAATGCCAGGAGCCAGAATCCGGTTTAATGCCGTGGAAACGCTGTCGATGATTAAGGACCCTTCTGCGGTTCCGGCATTGCTAGAAGTGGCGGTAAACGATAAGGAGAAGTCCAGAATTCGAGCCCACGCTATTCGGGTGGCCACACGATTGGATTTCACTAAAGTTATTCCAGCCATTGAGATGATGGCAAAGGATCCGAATTCCACCATTCGAAATACCGCGGTGTTTGAAGCGCGTCATGTGTATTTGAAAGAGATTCTTCCCATTATCATTAGTGTCATTCCCGATCCGGAGCAATATGTGTCGATTACGGCTCGTAATTCCTTCTGGGTTCTCACCAAATTTAGTGGCACTATTCATGATTGGGAAATCTCGACCCCTGAAGATCGGCAGAAATGGGTCAAGGAATGGTGGGCTTGGTGGGAAAAGCAGAAGGACAAATGGGATGGGAAGCCAGTCCCTCAAAAGGCCCCGGAACCCACAACGTTGCTTGGGGTCAGTGGGGCTTGATCATTCTGCATGAATTGGGATGCCGGCAGAGAAATACTCTGAAATGAAAGAATAAGGAGCATGGCAGTATGGCGGTTTTACCGATTGCAAAAATTGGTAATCCTGTATTACGACAAATAGCAAGCCCCGTGGACCCAGACATCATAGGGGGTCGACGATTTCAGGAATTCCTGGATGATATGTTTGAAACCATGGTGCATTTCGAAGGAATTGGATTGGCAGCCCCGCAGGTGGACCATTCCCAGCAGGTGGTGGTTATGGAGTGCCAAGGGGAAAATGCGATTCCCAGCACCGTCCTGATCAATCCTAAAATTGTCTTTTACGGTCCCACCCAAAGTGAGATGTGGGAGGGATGCCTTAGTATTGATGGAATGCGTGGAAAAGTTATCAGGCCATCAATGATTCGTGCTCAGGGGATCAATCGTCAGGGGGTGCTTCAGGATTTTGAAGCCAATGGGCTCTATGCCGTGTGCATTCAACATGAAATGGATCATCTCATAGGCAAGCTGTTCATTGATCGGATGGTTGACCTGTCCACCTTAACTCAGCTGGAAGAATTTGATGCCTATTGGCGTCAAGAATCTGCTGCGGTGATTTAACGTTTCCACTGGAAGGGCTCTGCCGGGGACCTTCCCCTGTTTTAACGATCCTCAGTGTCGTTTTGGCCAATCTTCCTCGGATCGTTCTACCTGCCAAAGTCTATGGGGCCTGTTGAAAAAGTCCGCCAGCGGCGTTCCCTGCCTTCGCCGGAGCGCCTTCGCGCAGGCAGGTCGGGCCTTTTGTCGTCCTCACGTACTCCAGTACGCTCCGGGTGCCAAAGCCCCTGTGGCCTTGCGTGAGGAAAGGTACGTCTTGGCGTACACGGGCTGGGCGGGTGAGACAGTGGGCCTTTTTGAACAGATCCCTTGTTTATGAAGATTCATGGAATTGGCAAGATAGGACTGACTCTCCAAAATTTTTGAATTATTCCACAATCCCTATGGTATTGTGAATCTGCTGTGAAATCATTGCTTCGAGTATTGGCCTATCTTGCTCCCTATCGGGGCTTGGTAGGCCTAACCTTTTTCTTTGCTGCTCTCACTACAAGTCTGGAACTCCTGCCTCCTTGGCTCATTAAAGTGGTGATTGATGATGTCATTCCCACCAAGAATATGGATCTATTGTTTTGGGTGCTTGTTGGATTAGTCATGGCCTATGGGCTGAAAAACCTGTGTAATGCTCTCCGAATTCGTTTCAATAACACACTCGAGCAACGAGTGGTGCACCGTCTTCGTCAGCAGGTGTTTGAAGCCTTACAACGGCTTTCGTTGAACTATTATGAAAATCGGGCTACTGGAGAGATCATGTCCCGTGTGGTCAACGATACCGAACATGTGCAGCGAATATTTATTGATGGGTTTGAAGGGATGCTAACGGCGACGTTGACTCTGGTGGGGATCACGACCATTTTATTTATGTTGAACTGGAAACTTGCCTTTTTGGTGTTATTGCCCATTCCAATTTTGATCATAGGCGGGGTTGTCTTCACCCGCCGGGTTCATGGGTATTATCATGAGATTCGGCAGCACGGGGCCGATTTGAACGGATATCTCCAAGATGCCTTGTCTGGTATTCGAGAAACGATGGGCTTTAATCGCCAATCTTATGAAGAGAGCCGATTCCGTCATCTGAGTGAAGGCTATAGCCAAGCCAATTTGAAGGCCATGTATTTATGGTCTTTGTATTCACCCGCTATGATTTTTATTGGAAGTCTGGGAAGCGTCCTCATCGTGTGGTATGGGGCGAGTGAGGTGATATCAGGTTCTCTAAAGACCGGAGAACTCGTCGCGTTCTTATTTTATCTTGGTCTCTTTTATACCCCCGTTAATCAAATTCACTCCGTCAATCATTTATTGCAACATGCTTTGGCTGCAAGTGAACGAGTGTTTGAGGTGTTGGATGCCACACCAGCTGTCCCGGATCAAGGAACAGTGCGACCCCGGGAATCACGGTTGTTGGGCAAAGTGGAATGGCGGGATGTCGAGTTTTCTTATCGTCCCGAGGTCCCGGTCTTACAGCACTTCTCGTTATTGGTGGAACCTGGAGAGCATGTGGCTTTAGTCGGACCGAGTGGGGTCGGAAAAAGTACCTTGATGAAGCTGCTATTTCGGTATTACGACGTCGGGGCCGGAGCTATGGAACTTGATGGATATGATCTCCGCGAGTTGCCCTTGTCTTATCTTCGTGAACAAATTGGGTTCGTTCAGCAAGAACCATTTTTATTTAATGGAACGGTCAGGGCCAACCTCGCCTATGGGAATTTGGCGGCATCTGACGAACAAGTCGAAATGGTGGCTCGCGCGGCACAAGCGCATGATTTTATTCAGGCACTTCCTGAGGGCTATGAGACCTGGATTGGTGAACGTGGGGTAAAATTATCAGTAGGACAAAAGCAACGAATGGCTATTGCACGGGTGTTATTGAAAGATCCCCCCATTGTGGTGATGGATGAAGCGACCTCGAATATCGATACCGAAACTGAAGTGGAAATCCGGATTGCTATGGCGGAAATGATGCGTGGACGAACGACTTTTATCATCGCGCATCGGCTTTCTACCTTGCAGGCTGTGGATTGCATTGTCGTGTTAGAGCATGGACAGGTAGTCGAAACAGGGAACCATAAGACCTTGTTGGCCATGGGAGGGCTCTATGCGGGTTTGTATGAGGCGCAGTTTCATGTCTAGGATGTCCAGCCAATGAATCACCCATATGAGGATTGAGGCTTCTGGGAGCGGGAGGTAAAGTGGTGACGAGTAAATGTCCTATGTGTGACAACGTCGTGTCGTGGGAAGGGAACGTCTATCGGCCATTTTGTTCGCGACGCTGTCA
>JAZFZJ010000025.1:0-3726 GCA_036443915.1 Nitrospirales bacterium | reverse complement strand
TTAAGAAAGGGGCTGTTGAACAATCCAAAATTTGTTCAATAGCATCCCAATCTGTCAGATAGCCTGAAACAGTAAAACAAAGGAGGGAGTGTTCAAAAAGGCCCGCTAACTCACCCGCCCAGCCCGTGCACCCCAAGACGTGCCTTTCCTCGGGCAAGGCCGCAGTATGGCTTACCGCGTCCCGGATGGCGCGACCGTTGTGGCGAAGCGGAGCGTACAAGGGGGTACGTGAGTCCGACAAAGGGGCGAGAATGCCGCTGGCGGACTTTTTCAGCGCTCCCAAGAAAGGGGTGTGACGTATGAATGGTTTCTGTCAAGTATTACGTATCGTGAGCTTGGTCTCTCTGATGGTTGGGGGAATGAGCCCACTAGTCTGGTCCGATCCAGGGAGTGGACATGATCCTCACGGGACAACGCCCCCAAAAGGGATGGGATATGGCGGAGGCGCTCAGGAAGGAATGCGGCATCATGGTGGCTTCTTGCCATTGGCCTTGAAAGAGCAATTGGACCTTTCAGATGCCCAAGTGAATCGTCTCCGTCCCCTTGAAATGGAATATCGAAAAAGCATGATCAAGAACGGGGCTGATGTACGGGTGGAGATGGTTGATTTAGGAACGCTCATGGATGCCAAGGATGTTGACATGGGTGGGATTACCGCGAAGGTTGATGAGATAGGTGTGTTGCAAAAGAACCTGATGATGTTTCGTGTCAAAACCCTTTTGCAGGTCAAAGAGGTGTTGACTTCGGCCCAATATGCACAGTTCCGATCCCGACTCCAAGGACAAATGGAGGGGATGAGCCATCATAGGGGTCAGATGAAAGAAGGGAGAAAACATTATGGCCAGAATTCTGGAACATCGCATGGATCTGGGCATGGTTCTGTCGATGGCATGAAGAATCCCCACCCCTGAAAAATCCGAGGTCTGCCCATATAACATTCTGTGTTCCCCTTGTTATTATAGACATTTTCCAGTTTCATAACCCCGACGACTTTCTAAGCCAGGTGTTCGTTAAATTATGCCCATAGCTATTATGGGGAGATTTCCTTCAGTTTTGCCTGAATAAAAGTCATAACCCACCTTATAGCCCTTTCTTCTAAGAAGAAGGGGCTTTTGTCCCTGAGCTCCTTCCCGTTGTGCACCTTTCTCCCTACAGGGTTCACCCTTGAGGTGTAGGCCTTTACCTGCAGGTGTAGCCTAGGCTTTTCGTGGGATCATCACTTAGGGGTGTCGGACAACTTATTGGATTTATTGGATAAATTAATGGGCGATGGAGTTGCGGAACAGGCTTTGCACCAACTTTTAAAATACGGGTGGCGATCCTGTCTTCAGGCTCATCTTATTATTAAGGAGGTTGCCATGAAACGATTTGGCTTTATATGTGTGGGGGCCCTTTTACTCACTGGTCTGGGAATGATTTCAGGTTGGGCCATGGATCAAAAAGGCACCGGTCCTGTTCCTGAAGTTCGACAGGCTATGGAGACCAAGTCGGCCACTCCAACTTCTCGATTTTTGAATGTAAAAGGAACACTTAGGGAAATACAAGGAAATGTGTATGTGCTGGAAGGAGCGTCAGACCATCAACTCACTCGAGTTGAGATAGGGAAAGATACCGCGTTCCCCAATGGGCAAAAAGAACCTGGGCAAGTGGTCCATGCGTTAATTTCTTCCCATGACGGTCATGCATTAATTATCCGATAACAAAGTTCTGAGGAAAGTGGAGCCCAGGCTTTGAGCTATGGCAACTTCAAATTCCAAAGAATTGTGATTTCGAATTTGGATGAGTAGATGAAAGTGGGAGGGTCGGGCATTTCAGGGAATCAACTGTATCACATGGGGGAGATACCGTGGGAACCCTGAAGTGTTCGAACCTCCGCTATTTTACATGGTTTAAAATACCAATCCAATTATGATTGGAGAGAAGGCAAATGATGAGGTGCGAAACGTGTCGTCATGAATGTTCGGTTGTTGATTTTGTGAGTCTTCGGAATCTGTGTGAACATCTGTATTTGGATTCGCTTGCCAAAAAACAGGGTTCTTCTTGGTCCCGATCTGGAAGGCACTCTCACAGCGGAATACCCACTCAAAGGGTACGTTCTTTGGAGGGTACACCTAGGGAGTCTGTGGGCGAGTTATCCTCTCTGGAGAAATGAGAGAATTCGTTCACGCGTCTAAAGAAGAGTGAGTCTGTTCTTCTGCGTGGTAAGAACTTCGGACCAAGGGTCCGGATTCCACATGCTGAAATCCCAAGGCTAACCCTTCCTGTTTAAACTGAGTAAATTCCTCAGGCGTGTAGAAACGCAACACCGGTGTGTGCTGTAGCGTGGGGCGAAGGTACTGTCCCAATGTGAACATTGCACAGCCCACTTGCCGGAGATCTTGCATCACCTTCAGAATTTCCTCTTCTGATTCTCCCAGTCCCACCATCAACCCGGATTTAGTCCGTCCTCCCAATTCTTTCGCCCACTGAAGTACCTCAAGAGAACGACGATACTTGCCCTGTGGACGGATGGACGGAAACAGGCGAGGAACTGTTTCAATATTATGATTAAGGATATTGGGTTTAGCCTGCATGACTATGGCCAAATCCTCCGGCTTCCCTTGAAAATCAGGAATTAACACTTCCACTGTACAGGTTGGGTTCGAATTTCGTATTCGTTGAATGGTTTCCGCAAACAACCCCGCCCCGCCATCGGATAAATCGTCACGATTCACCGAAGTGATGACCACATGCCGAAGCTTGAGGAGATTGACCGCATGGGCCACTCGCTGGGGTTCGTCCAAGTCGAGGGATAACGGACGTCCTGTGGTCACAGAGCAGTAATGACAGCGGCGTGTACAAATGTCTCCGAGAATAAGAAAGGTGGCGGTTCGATTATTCCAACATTCCCATAGATTGGGACATCGAGCCTCTTCGCAGATAGTATGGAGATGATGGGTGTCCATGAGCTGACGGATTTCTTTGTAATGAGGGCCAGGACGCAATCGCACCTTGAACCATGGCGGGAGAATCTTTTTTTTGTGGGAACCTTGGACAGATGATAGGCTGGAAATTTCAGAAGTAGGAATAAAGGTCATAGCTTGGACTTGGTTGAAGGGGTAGTGAGTAAGATGTGAGCGCTATAGGCGAGGGGCATTTTATCATGTGGCACTGGTCATGCCTACTGGAAGTAATACCTCAGACCGCTTGTGTGGGGGAACCAAACATCATGAAACGGTCAGGAAGAGGGGGTATGGGAAAGGGGTAGAAAATGGGAGAGAAATCGAGTCTGATTGTCCAATTACGAAATGATGGGGGAGAAATGGTTCGCCCAATCAATGGAATCTATATAAAAATTGCGAATAGTGGAAGGATCCAGGTGGAGGGGTTTTAATTCCATCCATTCACCGGTTTCGTAGGCTTTGACGCATTTCAATACCAGCCCCATTTGTCCGGTTCCATGAGTTAAGGCTTCCACGATTTCATCCGGTAATGGAAGCTTTTCAAGGATTTCCTCCATAGATACTTCGTATAAGGCTTCCAAGACCGAAAGGAGGCCCATTGAAAAATATTTTTCTGGTGCGCGGCTTCCCAGGCGGTGCCCTAAGCACTCGCACATTTTGGCACGCACCAAGGCAGTGATCAAAATTTCTGTAAACTGATTTTGGCCACTAGCCATAATAATGAGGGTCGCCCAAGTTCGAATCCGATCGATTCCAACCATACAGGCAGCATGATCAATGGACT
>JAZFZJ010000024.1:0-5377 GCA_036443915.1 Nitrospirales bacterium | reverse complement strand
GAGACGCGGGTATCATTCCACAAGATGCCGATGTGATGGTCCCCAGGCCGCCCGCACGGTTGTCGATACCATTTCCACGTTGCACCAGTTTTTTCATTGAGAGAAGTAATGAGGGTCTTCCAGGCCTTGGTGGCCTCGGGGGTGGCTAAACTTTCTTGAATAGAGAGAATATCCGGCTGCATCCAAATAATCGTACACGTCAACCAGGACAGGTCGGTGGCCTCTCCAATATCACCCTGTTGGTCTGGCGGTTGTCCAATGGGGAACCATCTGATGTTCCAACTCGCTAATCGTAGGATGGAAGACGAAGAGGAACCCATCCGGCTTCCTTGCTTGATCACCTCTTCGCATTGCTTCTTACTGCTCCAAACCGCCTTCTCTCCACCCCTGCTTGTGGTAGCAACGTTTGGGGTAGGGGAGGGACCAGGTGCTGGCGAACTGGCTTTGATGTACTTGGAATGCACCCAGGCTGTGGTTCCATCTGCCAAACGGATGAATAACCATTTCCCCTTTTTTGTGATTTTTTCTAGGGAAACCGACGTGTCGGTAGGGACGTGTTTGAGATAACTTGGGGCGGGGTTACGGTGGAGAGGAACGCCGATGGATTTTTGAGCCTGCAGGATGAGGGTTTGCCCAATTTGAAAATCATGGGCCCAGGCCAATGGGAGAAGGCAAAAAGTTAGGAGAACGGGCATGCTAAAATGTAGTAAATGGTGTGGCATGGTCTCTTCTTAACAAAAATGGAGGGAAAAGACCAAGGGAGATGTGCCTCTCGGTTCTTCCGAGGATACATAAGGTGGAATCGATCTTTCTCGGATCCGATGTTCTTTTGTGTTGGAAGGGAACCCCGTCCTTACGCTTTTATGGCGTGTACAAGGTTGAGGATAAGCAGGAATGAGGGAATGAAAGGGCCTGCCCCCTGACTAAAGGCCGAGGAGCATGAATTGGATGACGATTGACGACTGACCTTGATATTTTACCCTCCCGATTTGGAGATCCCCAATGAGTCATTCTTCCAGCAATCTTGATATCGCTAGTCGCACCCCTCTGCAACCTATTGCAGACGTGGCCCGTGACAAACTTGGGCTTGATCCCAAGCAAATTGAATTATTTGGAACATACAAAGCGAAGCTACCATTAACCACTTTCACACCTTTTGAGACCAAACCCAGAGGCAAACTGATTTTGATGACGGCCATGTCACCCACGACCGCTGGGGAGGGAAAAACCACCACGTCCATTGGCTTGGCCGATGGATTGAACAGAATTGGCAAAAAGACCATTGTCGCCCTGCGGGAACCCAGCCTGGGTCCCTGCTTTGGGATGAAGGGCGGAGCCTGTGGTGGAGGATATGCGCAAGTGGGTCCCATGACCGATATCAACTTGCACTTTACCGGCGATTTCCATGCTATTACGGCTGCCCACAATTTGCTTGCCGCTATGGTGGATAATCATTTGTATTGGGGGCACACACCCGCCATAGATCCTCGACGAGTCACGTGGGGCCGAGTGCAAGATGTGAATGATCGATCGCTCCGGTCGGTAGTGACCGGTTTGGGCGGAAAAATGAATGGGTTCCCTCGTGAAGCCCGCTTTGATATCACCGCCGCCTCAGAGGTTATGGCTATCCTGTGTCTGGCTTCGGACCTGCAGGATCTCCAACGTCGGCTCGGCAATATTAAAGTCGGGCGAACGGCAAAGAAGGAAATGGTGTTCGCGCGGGAGATGAAGGCTGAAGGTGCCATGACGGCCTTACTCACCAATGCGTTGAATCCCAACCTTGTGCAGACTCTGGAGCACAACCCAGCCTTAGTGCATGGAGGACCGTTTGCCAATATTGCCCATGGGTGTAACTCGGTGGTGGCGACGAAAATGGCGCTGCAGTTGGCGGATTTCGTGGTGACTGAAGCAGGGTTTGGGGCAGACCTCGGCGCGGAGAAATTCTTCAACATCAAGTGTCGGCGAACAGGGCTCGTGCCGGCCTGCGCGGTAGTGGTCGCGACGGTCAGAGCCTTGAAACTTCATGGTGGGGTGACCGAGAAAGACCTTGAACAAGAAAACCTTGGCGCCCTCCAAAAGGGACTAGTGAATTTGCAGCGCCATTTGAACAACATGAAAAAATTTGGTGTGCCGGCGGTCGTGGCCATCAACCAATTCACGAGTGATACGAAAACCGAATTAGAGCTTGTCGGTAGAGTCTGTCATGAACAAGGGGTGAGAATGGTATTGGCTGAGCATTGGATGAAGGGCGGGTCGGGAGCGGTGGCGTTGGCGGAAACCGTGCAGGAGGTGATTGAAAAGGAACCCTCAGACTTTCGCATGCTCTATCCTGATACGCTTCCCTTGGCTGAAAAGGTGCGCGTCATTGCCCAGGAGATCTATGGAGCGGATGATGTGGAGATCCCGCACACCGTGCAAGCCCGGTTTACCGAGTTGGAAAAAAACGGCTATGGGCATTTCCCCATTTGCATGGCCAAAACGCAGTATAGTTTTTCTTGCGATCCTACCAAAAAAGGGGCGCCAACCGGGTTTACCGTGCCCATTCGGGAAGTGCGTCTGGCTTTTGGGGCGGAGTTTATCGTAGCGGTCACTGGAGAGATCATGACCATGCCTGGTCTCCCGCGCGTACCGGCCGCGGAAGCCATTGGCGTTGACGACAATGGCCACATCGTCGGGCTATTTTAGCAGGATGTTGAAAAGGTCCATCAACTTTAAACGATAGAGTTCAGACTTTATTAAAAAACCACACGAATATCAGGAAATTAAAGCCTGCAAGGAATTTAATCGAGTCTGACCCCTATTGTGTTCTCCAGTTATCCCGACGTTAGTTGTCGGGAATCTCTTTTTCAGAAAAGCCCGGCCACCTGACAGAAAATAACAGGGATGGCCCAAGGGGTAGCCAATATTGTCTGGTAGCCCATATTCGGACATTCCCACTGACCTGCCTCTCATATTCACCTTATGGTACATTGCCATCAGGCTGACCATGAGCACCTTTTCTCTCCAATCCGATTATGCTCCCAAAGGCGACCAAGAAAAGGCCATGGCTGCGCTGACGCGTGGCGTGGAGCAGGGAGTGAAGCATCAAACCCTGCTTGGTGTCACCGGTTCCGGCAAGACCTTCACGATGGCCAACGTGATCGCCAATGTTCAAAAGCCCACGCTGGTGGTCGTGCACAATAAAACGCTGGCGGGCCAGCTTTATCAAGAGTTCAAATCTTTTTTCCCTGACAACGCCGTGGAATATTTTGTGAGTTATTACGACTACTATCAGCCGGAAGCGTATATTCCGACGACGGATACGTACATTGCCAAAGACGCGGCTATCAACGATACCATTGATCAAATGCGACATGCCGCTACGACCGCGTTGTTACAACGAAACGATATTGTCATTGTGGCGTCGGTGTCCTGCATCTATGGCTTGGGATCGCCGGAGGTCTACCACGACATGGTGTTGTTTATAGAGCGGGGGATGGAGATTCGCCGTGACCGCATTTTAGCCAAATTAGTCGACATTCAATATTCCCGCAATGATCTGGAATTGCAACGGGGTATGTTTCGGGCGCGCGGAGACGTGATCGAGATTTTTCCAGCTGCCTCGGATTCCAATACCGTTCGGATTGAACTGTTTGGTGATGAAGTGGAAGCCATTTATGAGATTGATCCGCTCACGGGGACGACGTTGCGTCCGTTGCCGAAGGTGGCGATTTATCCCAAGAGCCATTATGTCATCGCACCGGATCGGTATGAACGAGCGATTTCTGGCATTGAAGAAGAACTTGAGGAACGCCTTACCTACTTTCGGCAAACGAATCAATTGTTGGAAGCTCAACGTTTAGAACAGCGAACCAGATTTGATTTGGAAATGATCCGAACGATGGGGTATTGCCACGGAATTGAAAACTATTCCCGGCATTTGAGCGGGCGGAAGCCCGGAGAACCGCCGCCGACCCTCTTGGATTATTTTTCCAAAGATTTTCTCCTAATTGTGGACGAATCCCACGCGACCATCCCGCAATTTGGGGGGATGTACGAGGGGGATCATTCGCGAAAAAAGACCTTGGTGGAGTATGGGTTTCGCTTGCCGTCGGCGATGGATAATCGGCCCTTAAAGTTTCCAGAATTTGAAGCCTGCATGAACCAAGTCGTGTACGTGTCGGCGACACCGGGGCCGTATGAGTTGCAGCATGCCGCGAATGCCTTGGTGGAACAAATCATCCGGCCCACTGGTTTAATTGATCCGGTAATGGAGGTGAAGCCGGCCAAGGGTCAAGTGGAACAGTTGCTGGAGGAAATTCGGGCGAGGGTGGCCAACGGACAGCGTGTATTGGTGACAACGCTCACCAAGCGTATGGCGGAAGATTTGACCGAGTATTATCACGATCAACGGGTGAAGGTTCGCTATCTCCATTCGGATATAAAAACCCTGGAGCGTGCCGACATCATTCGGGATTTGCGGCGAGGAGTGTTTGATGTCTTGGTTGGCATTAATTTGTTGCGCGAAGGGTTGGATCTACCCGAAGTCAGTTTAGTGGGGGTGTTGGATGCCGATAAGGAAGGGTTTCTTCGAGGCTATCGCGCCTTGGTGCAGACGGCGGGTCGTGCCGCGCGTCACAGCGAGGGGACGGTCATCCTCTATGGCGACGTGGTGACCAGATCCATGCAGATGGCGTTAGACGAAACAAGCCGACGGCGAGCCATTCAATTAGCGTACAACCTCAAACATGGCATCACACCGGAAACCATCAAGAAGCGAATCCATGATTTGGCGTATGACATAGCCGAAGCCGACTATCTTGATGTGTCGTTGGCGGCCGAGACCGAAGAAACCTACCTGGCCGAAGGGGATTTAGAAAAGAGAATCACGGCACTGGAGAAAGAGATGAAAGCGGCTGCCAAAGCATTAGAATTTGAACGGGCAGCCAAACTGCGCGATACGCTGCGCAGGCTTCGCCAAAAACTCCTCCAAGTGGGCATGTAAAAGAAATCTCTGTGTTTTGAAAATTCACCGGGCCCTTTTTCTCCATTTCTCTTCAATAATATGGACACCGCCAAAACTGAAATCACGCGTCTTCTTAGCGCGGATGAGCTCACTAAAAGTGACGCGATCAATTTGATGTCGCAGCTGCGAGTCTGTCTTGAGACTGAGAGCTTAAAGAATCAATACCCTTACCTCACGATGTACTGTGATTGGACCGTGCATCCTCAACTTTCACAGTCTGCGCCCGCATTTAAGATAATCGAATCGATCGCTGATGCACTTGTAGACCATCCAAATGCCCCGAACTCGCCGGGCTTCTTTGAAGACATCACCAAGGCATTCCACTTCGACGAATTCCGCGCCGACTGCATCAAGGCTTTAAAGCAATTCGGT
>JAZFZJ010000023.1:0-3605 GCA_036443915.1 Nitrospirales bacterium | reverse complement strand
GAGAATTTGCTCCAGGGAATGGTGGGACCCCTGGCCGAACGCCAACATATGTACCTCAGCCGCATCAGTACCAACGCCAATCGACTCACCCGCATGATTGCCGATCTCCTGGACCTGTCCCGGATTGAGGCCGGGACAGTCCGGTTGGCTCACCAATCTATCTCCCTTCCGGTGCTACTAGAGGAGGCCACTCAAGAATTGGTGCCTTTGACCCAAGCCAAGGGGCAACACATGACTGTCAAAACAACGGGAGAGGGCCTAACCGTGAAAGGAGATCCTGATCGCCTCCACCAAATTGTCACGAATCTGGTACACAATGCCCATAAATTTACCCCTGCTGAGGGACACATTTGTGTCGAAGCCCGGCCGGCCCCGCCCCATCACGTCCAGCTTTCCGTTTCTGATACCGGCCCCGGGATTCCCCAGGAAGCCCTGACAAACCTCTTTCAACCCTTCTTTCAGGCCCACCGGCACCCGGAAATCGGGACGCAGGGCTTAGGCTTGGGCCTTTCGATCGTCAAGCAATTGGTAGAATTGCATGGAGGGACCATCGCCGTGGAAAGCGTGCTTGGCCAGGGCACCACCTTCCGTATACACCTCCCCATAGAGGGGGTTCCGAACCCTTCCACTGCTCCCTGTCGGGAACGCTGAAAAAAGCCGCCAGTAGTGTTCTCAACGGTTGGCCATCCTCACGTACTGGACCGTACGCTCCTGGCGTCAAACCGTCTGCGGCCTTGCTGGACAAGCTTTTTTGAACCTTCCCCTTCCTCTTGATGTCAAATAGTGTTTTCCCCACCGTGTTCGATTTTGAGAAGAATTTTAATTAATCAACGAGCCCCTCCTCTACCTGATCACAACCCACGTTTCCTACTCAGACATCCGGATCAAATGGACCTCCCCATCAAGATCGCTCATCGCCATGACGCCTTCCGAACTAGCCTCATTTTGGGATAGGCAAAATTTTCCTCAGGAATTTCACTCAGCTGCCGATAAACGTGGATAGTATTCCTTACTAATTTATTTTAAAGGAGGTGATCTCATGGCCAAAGCTGCCAAAAAGAAACCAGCAAAAAAAGCGACTGTGCGCATGAAAAAGAAATCCGGGTCAAAAAAGACGTCACGATAACCTTTCCCGGATATCATCACGTGTAAGTCCGGAGAGTAGACCGCTGCTCTCCGGAATACACTCGGCCCCTCCCCACCCCTTCTCTTTCTCACCCCTCAGCCCAGCAACGTGAAATTTACCCGCTCATAGAAGGTGAGTTGAGTTTCCCACACAGAGTATGTGATAACTCCAGGACCCTTTTCCTTTTTTTTTAATGGGAAACTTCTGATCATGGATATCAATGCTCAAACGCAACTCTGTGGCCTGCTTGGGAATCCGGTCGAGCATTCCCTTTCCCCAGCCATCCACAATGCCGCCTTTCGTGAACTGGATCTCAATTTTGTGTATATCGCGTTCCCCGTCCAGGATCTTGAAGGGGCCATCGATGGCATTCGGGCTCTTGGCCATATCCGAGGGTTGAGCGTGACGATTCCCCACAAAGTGGCCATTTTTCCCTTGTTGGATTCAGTGGAAACTACGGCACAATACATTGGCTCGGTCAACACCATCCTTAAAGATCAAGGCACCTTAGTGGGGTCGAATACGGACGCCTCCGGAGCCATTCAAGCCTTACGACAAGGAGGCGTGAAATTACCGGGCAAGCGTGTGGTGATGTTGGGGTCAGGAGGGGCCGCGCGAGCCATTGCCTTTGGGATTTGTGTGGAGGAGAAGATCGCGCACCTCACCATTTTGGGCATTGACGACAACGAACGAACCACGTTGGCTGCCAACCTCCGTACCAAAACCTCGATTCCGGTGGAAGACGCGACGTTAACCCCCGAAACCTTACAGTCAGCCTTAGACCATGCCCAATTGCTCATCCATTGCACTCCGATCGGGATGCACCCAAAGGTCGATCAAAGCTGTGTGCCAAAAAACCTGCTGCATCCTGATCTGACCGTCATGGATATTGTGTATAATCCGCTCCACACCCAATTGCTGCGAGATGCACAAGCGGCGGGATGCCATACGATCCCGGGCATTGAAATGTTTCTCCACCAAGCCATAGGGCAATTTGAACTCTGGACTGGCCAATCTGCCCCAATTGATGTCATGCGAAACGTCCTCACCACGCATTTTCAATAATGGCTACTCAGGAATCAGTTTAAGATAGTTTTTTTACCCTCGCCCCCTTGGGGGCTTCGTTCCGAAGAGGAACGAAGGGCAAGAGTGAGGAGGAAATCATTGAACGCAGGTTGAAACAACAGATTATGAACATCATTTTCATTGGATACAGAGGCACGGGAAAAAGCACAGTGGCCAAGATCGTCGGCCAACGGCTAGGACGAACCGTGGTCTCTACCGATGCCGAAATCGTTCGAGAGACAGGGCAATCAATTCCCGAAATTGTTGAACAATTGGGTTGGGATCATTTTCGCGAGTTAGAAACGCAGATGTGTCAGAAGTTACAAGCTCAGACTGATCTGGTCATCGACACGGGGGGGGGACTCATCCTGAAGGACGAAAATGTCAAGATTCTCAAAGCGAATGGAAAACTCTTCTGGCTCACAGCGGAGGTTCCCACTATCGTGGGTCGGATAGGTGGAGACACGCAACGACCGTCCCTTTCCGGAACCAAATCGTTCGTAGAGGAAATCGAGGAAATCCTTCAAATACGAATACCCCATTATAAAGCTGCAGCCGATTTCACCATCCCCACGGACCAGGAGACTCCGGACTCCCTCGCCGACCAAATCCTCACATACTTTTCATAGTAGGTCGTGTTGAATATTTCCCGCACAACGCACATTCATGCTCGAGGGAATACCGATACCAATTGCTAGAGGGAATGTTCAAAAAAGACCGTCCAGCAAGGCCACAGCTATTTTGACGCGCGGAGCGTACATCGAGTACGTGAGCACGGCAAAATGGCGAGAACGCCGCTGGCGGCTTTTTTCAACATTCCCTAGTAAGAAACATTCACTGTCTTCCCACCCCAAGCCAAACAAACCAAAAAACAGAGACCGGCAACGACTCCATATTCCTTGAATTTCGTTTTTCGGACTTTACAAGAAATATTTTCATGTTGAAAGTAATCCTTCCATGCTAGACATCTGGCGAGAACCCTGGGTCGTCGAATGGACGCAATTTCTTTTGAATAACTATGCCCGTTTATTAAAACAGGAACTCATTCCTCGGGAAGGTCCGCTCCTTGAGCAAGCAGCAGGTCTGTTTAAAAGCTCATTCGTTGTCGCTTCACATGGACTGCAAGACGATCCTATTTTGAATTATGGCAATCAAGCTGCTTTAGACTTATGGGAGATGGATTGGGAGCAATTCACACAATCTCCATCACGCCTGACCGCTGAACCCGTGAACCGTGAAGAACGTGCCCGCATGCTCGAACAGGCTCAGACTCACGGATACATTAGAGACTACCGAGGGATCAGAATCTCCCGCAGCGGTAAACGGTTTTTAGTCGAGCGGGCGACGGTCTGGAACATCCAAAAACCAGATGGCACCCCCCTAGGGCAAGCGGCCACTTTTTCCGATTGGAAAT
>JAZFZJ010000022.1:0-3593 GCA_036443915.1 Nitrospirales bacterium | reverse complement strand
AGACCTCGACCTTTTCCATGATCTCAAGAGCTTCGGCATTCTTTATTAATACTCCGGCCATGGCACCCCGGCCCGTTCCCACCATGATAGAAATAGGTGTCGCGAGACCCAGTGCACATGGGCAGGCGATGATAAGTACAGCAACTGCACTAACAACCGCATGCGCCAGGCGTGGCTCCGGTCCCATCATCCACCAGACAACAAAGGCGATCACGGCAACACCCACCACGGCGGGCACAAAATAGGACGCCACCACATCGGCCAGTTTTTGAATAGGTGCTCGTGATCGTTGTGCCTCAGCCACCATCTTGATGATCTGTGCAAGCAAGGTATCGGAGCCAACGTTTTTTGCCCGCATTAATACGCTACCTGTTCCATTAACCGTCGCCCCGATCAGCTTGTCACCGGACAACTTCGCAACCGGAGTGGGCTCACCCGTGACCATGGATTCGTCCACGTTGCTTTCACCTTCGATGACCATACCGTCTACAGGGACTTTCTCGCCGGGTCGAACGCGCAAGGTATCGCCGGGTTGTACCTGCTCCAGAGGTATGTCTTCTTCCGTTCCATTCGGTCGCACGATACGCGCCGTATTGGGGGCGAGTCCGAGCAACATCTGAATGGCCGCATTGGTTTGAGAGCGGGCACGCAATTCAAGTACTTGCCCCAGAAGCACCAGGGCCGTGATTACGGCGGCTGCTTCAAAGTAGACACCTACCAAACCAGCTTCCCTTTGCATGATGGGTGGGAAAATCTGAGGGATCAATAAGGCCACGACGCTATAGACCCAAGCCACTGAGACACCCAATGCAATTAACGTAAACATATTGAGATTCCAAGACTGGATAGATTGCCAGCCTCGAACAAAAAATGGCCAACCACCCCACAACACAACAGGTGTGGCTAACGCAAACTCAATCCATTGAACCGTTTGCATGGAAAGTCCCTCCGGTAACCATGCAGGAAGCAAATCAGCAATCATCGCCAGAATAAACACCGGGAAAGCAAGCGCGGTGCTGACCCAAAAACGACGGCTCATGTCGATGAGTTCTTCGTTTTTTTCTTCAACTGTCACCGTAACCGGTTCGAGTGCCATACCACATTTGGGGCAATGGCCCGGATGATCCTGTACGACTTCAGGATGCATGGGACAGGTGTACTCGGTTTTAGTCGCAGCTATAGGTACGCCCATTGGCTCCAATGCCATGCCGCACTTGGGGCAACTACCAGGTCCCTGCTGTTGAATTTCAGGGTGCATAGGGCAGGTGTACGTGCTGGACTCGTCACCTGGTTCATGAGGTGGGGTTTCCTTGTCCAGATATCGTTCTGGGTGCTCTCGAAACTTTTGCAGGCAATGTTCGCTGCAGAAATAAAAATGTCTGTCCGCATCATGGAACGAGTAATTGGAATCACTCGACACCACCATGTTGCAGACCGGATCTTTTCGTTGCCCTTTTTCTGCATTTGGTTCTGCACTCATGTCTCTGTCCTTCTTGTGAGCCGGCTAACGTTAAAACTCAGTTACCACTTTTTTCGGTCGGCTGGAGTGCCTTGTTAGCAGCTAAATCAAATAGCTCATTCATGCACTGATTTAGTAGGAATTCTTTCCCATGCTTATAATCTTTGAACGCTTGAAAAAAACGTACTATTTTTATTTTCCATGGCCTAATAAATATGATGGCCATTGGATTGAACTCCGTATCTCCACCAAAATGACGAAATATTTTTACTTCCAATGGTTTTCGTTTTTTCCATTTTGATCTTTCAGACCAATTTATTAATAAGGCTTTTGCTTCAATCTCAGGGAATATCTTCTGCTCAATATACTCTTGCCAATTTGTACTTTCCGAATAAACAAAGATTATATTTTTACCATTTTTCATACATTTCAGGTAAAACAAGGTTTTTAACCATGAACCATAAATAAAATTAAATATTCCAAGTAAAAGTAAAAAAGGCAAAATTAATAAAAATAACAGGACAATAAAAATACCCCCTGAAAATATCTTCAAATATTTAGTTAATTTATTCATGACTCAAATATAGGCTGCTAACAGTAATTTTCATGCGTCTTCTTGAAAAAGTTGGATCCTAAGGTTTTATGGTAGAAAGGGCAAGATCGAATGGCACATAACAACTTGAAATTATAGATAATTTTGCCGTATATGTCGCTCCCAGTCACTACCAGATGAATGATCCGTTTGACTTATGCTATCTACATTCAATCACCGCAGACAAAATCTCTACCAATTTTCCCTCACGATCCTTCGAAAAAACCCTCTTCACTCGTCATGACCTACAACCAAATGCGAGAGCTCTTCCAGTCCTTCCTTTTCAATTTTCAGAGAAAAAGTGACGTACGGTATCCCGCAGCCCTCTCCACAAATCAGCCTTAAGCGTGACCTGATGAGGATGAAGCAACACCGGAGTCCGAGGGAAACAAAAAGGCGTTTGGGGTTTATCCAAACCAATGGCCTCGGCAATCATGGAACTGCTTGAGTTCATGCCAATGTTCTGGACAACTAACTTCGTACGGGGTTCCAGAATGCAGAACTCCTCATTTCCCTCCTGTTGAACGGCATCTGGGCCAACAAGCTGGACACGATAACGAGCAGTGGCAAACACCACATCTCCAACTTTGATTGGCCCTTCCGGCCCAACGGAGTAAAGAAGAATCGGCACCATCAGAACCACTATAATGATCACGCC
Source organism: Nitrospirales bacterium (assembly GCA_036443915.1). Lineage (GTDB taxonomy): Bacteria > Nitrospirota > Nitrospiria > Nitrospirales > UBA8639 > Nitrospira_E. The sequence continues at coordinate 884 of JAZFZJ010000022.1, read as the reverse complement.
CATCGAGACCAGTGGGGTCCGGGAAGGCGTTGAAGCATCTTCCTCTGATGAATCTGGACCATTCATAGCTTCATTGAACCTTTCATGTCGACCGCCTGATGTTCTCCACTCACTTTTACGGGTCAAAAACCATTAAGATGAAGACACGTTTTTGAATACGGCCAAGAAGTGTCGAACAGAGAAAAATCATTCAACGAATTGTGGGCCCGATGGCCATGGCAACCTATTCGAAATTGCCCGGGTCGGTTTGTCTTGCCTTGGAGAGAATCCCATGAACGGTTGTCCTTTGAAAACCTTTTGGGCATGCCATGCACACCTCAATCCTTTTCCAGTCCAGTCGCCAAAGATCGCATCCTCGTCTGGCCTTTGACAGACGGTGGGTTAATTTCTTACGAACAGCCAGAGGGCAAATTGGTCCATACCCTTAATACTGCTGAGGGTTTTAGCAGAAAGCTCCGGCAACTGGGAATCAATCTGTGAAACGAGTCAGAAGCCTGAAGGGAATGTTGAAAAAAGCCGCCAGCGGCGTTCTCGCCATTTTGCCGTGCTCACGTACTCGCTGTACGCTCCGCGCGTCAAAAGGGCTGTGGCCTTGCTGGACGGACTTTTTTGAACATTCCCGCCAGCTGCTAATATCGGGGCTTCCTCCGTCATGTATGTGCGAGGTGCGAGAAATATTCAACACGCCCCTGAATACCCTCTCACCGAATAAGCAGAAAAGCTAACCATCTCTGGTCATTGTCAGGAAGATCGTTTCTGAAAGAAGGCAGCAAGAGAGCAATGAGCCGTTCTGGCAGTAGTCAAAGATTGCCGGAGTGGGTTTTGCCTCGCTGGAGTTTAATTGGTGTAATGGAAGAACCTCAGGTATTCTAACGCGCAAAGGG
>JAZFZJ010000021.1:0-7159 GCA_036443915.1 Nitrospirales bacterium | reverse complement strand
GTGGGCGATGTGGATGGGGATGGGAAAGCTGACATTGTGTGGAGGGAAATCAACAGTGGGGCTGTGGCCATTTGGCTAATGGATGGGCTCACGATTGGTAGTGTGGGGGTACCGGGTGGCGCTTTGGCAAGCTGGACGATTGCGGAAGTGGGCGATGTGGATGGTGACGGCGGGGCGGATTTGATTTGGCGTTCTACCAGCGGGGCTGTGGCAATCTGGTTGATGAATGGACTTGCGATCAGTAGTGTGGGGTTACCGGGCAGCGCCCCGACGACCTGGACGATAGAGGGGGAGGGCGATGTAGATGGAGATGGGAAAGCTGACATTGTGTGGAGGGATATCAGCAGTGGGGCTGTGACCATTTGGCTGATGAATGGGCTTGCGATCAGTAGTGTGGGCGTGCCGGGTAGCGCTTTGGCAAGCTGGTCGATTGAGGGTGTCGGCGATGGGGATGGCGAAGAATAGCCGAATTCTCAAGCCCTACCCTGGGACCCGGGCAAAATTCTTCGTTTCTTTATGATGGTTTTATCCCGTGAACTGCCACCCAGATATAGAATAAACCGTCAATACTTAAACCATGTTGCTTCTCTTATGGTGGAGGCTCTTGGTGTAAAAAAGTCAGTTGGGAATCTTTGTGGTGTTCTTCTTAATGTTTTATCTCCAGTACTTCTCTTTCTAAGGTTACCTTTTCTTTCTCATACTCTGTAACGATTTTTAGTAGTGGTCTAGTTGAAATGTGCATATCAAAAAAAAATGGTTGGTGGCATTTGTGAGCAGGGCAGGTAGCCCAAGATTTGTGACGGATATCAATTGGCAGATCATCTAAGTAGACCAATCTCAGCAGGTATTTCAACCATGTGTTGGGTGGCTGATGGATGGAACGACCATCTGTCATGTTGACTTGTGGGCAGGGTGCCCAAAAAGTTTGGCCATCCAATAGTCAGATCTATGAGTCATCAGGAGGCTTTCACCCTTTTGAGGTGAGATACTTTTTGTCTTTCTGATGGCTATCGCCATCTGGCCCAGCAGCCCACATTTCATTCCAACCCGCTGGCATGTTCAACTCACCACTGCATCCTCGGCCTCCTTCTTAACTTGCCTGTTCCCAATGGTGTTCCGGTCATAAGGAAATAAATCTCCTGACTTACACACCCACTATTTTGTGGCGTATGGGGTGAATTTATAGCACAATTTGGGTACATTAACCTCCATGCTCTCCATGCGGCCTCGTCTTTCTGAGGAGAGTTCGAGGGGGTGTCAGCGCTCATTGTAAACTGACCTACTCCCGCTCATCGAGAATTGACCCATTCCCAGGTGAGGAAGTAACCTTCTGATCAAGGCCAAGGGTGTGGTTCAGAGCTTGAAAAACACATTCGGTAGAGCCTTGGTTGTCGGTCTCAAATTTGGAAAAAGTGCAGTCCATCCTATGGACATTCTTCGATCACGAGTTTAAGAGATATTGGAGTTAGTGCTAGCGGAAATAAGCACTGGTTCAGGAGACAAATTCTGATCCCGACATCGTTGCAACATCTCGAAAATCGCGAAACGGGAAACAGGGAATTGTGTAGACAGATGCTGAAACAAATACTTCGGGGCTGGTGCTGTCTCCAGGGTTCTGTCAAATTTAGGTTATGTGAATGGTGCCCGCTTGTGGGTGTTCATGCCTACATGTTATTGGCTTCTGGCGCGGGTATGTGTACATAATGCTGTAGCATCTTACACGGTAAGAGTGCCACGGTATTGAGGGTGCCTCCACTCCCGGCACGTTCAAGTTGATGTAATTCTGCAACATCCGTCCGGCCCTAGGGTAGAATCGGAAAAAGGGTTCTGTGGTCAAGAACGATCATAGGTGGAGATTTTAGGAAATTCGGATGCGACATTCGGTCTTTCAGGATGTGATGCACGCGGTTCAGCTCTGGCCTGTTTGGGTCAGGCTGGGACTCCAGGACCTTCGCCTACGGTTTCGGCGTTCCGTGCTGGGCATTGGTTGGATCTTTTTCAATTTGGTGATCATGATTATCGCTATTGGGTTTGTCTATAGTAAGCTTCTTGGCCAAGATCTGAAGGGGTTTTTGCCTTTTTTGACCGCAGGGTTGGTGATTTGGGGGTATATCACCGCTTCGATCGTGGAAGGAGGCAATGCCTTTATCGCGGCTGAAGGCTACATTAAACAGATTGGCCTTCCCATTTATATTTATATTTTCCGGTTGTTCGTCAGTGCTTCTCTCACGATGCTGATTAGTTTTTTGGCTTATGTGGTTGTGGGGTTGGCTTTCGAAGTTCAATTTTCATGGGGAGTGCTTTGGGCAGGGGTAGGGATTCTCTTATTAGGGTTAGCTTCTCTCTTGCTTATAACAATTTTCGCCCATCTGAATGCCCGCTTTCGCGATCTGGCACATTTGGCTTCCTTAATTCTCCAGGTATCCTTTTATGTGACTCCGATCATCTGGCCACCGGAAATCCTTCGTAACCGTGGGGTGTCGTGGATTATTGATTGGAATCCCTTTTATCACCTCCTTGAGGTGGTGAGGCGACCATTGTTATATTCCGAGCCTGCTTTTTTGCTCAATTATCAGTGTGTAGGCCTCTTGCTTTTCATTTTATTCATCGCTGCAGGCCTGGTGATCTGGCGCTATCATCGGCGCGTCGTCTATTTCTTATAAAAGGGCTGTTGAATAATTGAAAATTCTCATTGGTTTATACCATCTGACTCATCCAATGAATACTCAAGAGTCGAAGGGGCTGTTCAAAAAAGCCCCGTTGTCTCACCCGCCCAGCCCGCGCACGCCAAGACGTGCCTTACCTCGGGCAAGGCCGCAGGGCCCTTGGGCGCGCGGAACGTACACGGAGTAGGTGAGCACGACAACGGACCGAGAACGCCGCTGGCGGACTTTTTCAACAGGCCCATAAAAGGAGTGTGGTGAAGACTGCCCTGGTCGCTCTTCAAGACGTGAGTTTGGAGTTTTGTGTTGAGGCTGAACGACATAATACTTTGAAATCAGCGGTGCCTCGACTTTTTACTTTTCGTCGGAGCAACCCGAGAATAATTCGTGCTATTAATTCTCTCTCCTTTATAATCCGGGGAGGCGAACGCGTGGGGATCATTGGGCCCAATGGGGCTGGGAAAAGTACCCTCCTGAAAGTGTTAGCCAGGATTTATTCTCCTCAAGTCGGGGAAGTAAGGGTTGAAGGCCATGTGTGTCCGCTGTTTGAATTTTCCACTGGTTTTGAGATGGAAGCCAACGGGTGGGATAATATTCGCACGCGGGCCCTTCTGCTGGGCATGTCCTCTAAGGAAATAGAAGAAAAAATTGAAGAAATAGCTTGCTTCTCTGGGCTGGAGGAGTTCCTGGACATCCCGGTACGTTGCTATTCATCCGGAATGCTGCTTCGGCTGGCCTTTGCCACTTCGACGGCGGTTTACCCAGAGATTCTTCTGCTGGATGAAGTCATGGCCGCCGGCGATGCAGCCTTTCAGGCGCGTGCAAAGGCTCGTATGGAGAATTTGATCGATCGTGCTCATATTGTCGTGTTTGCCTCTCACAGCCTCGGAATGCTTCCGAGCTTTTGTGAACGGACGATTTGGCTAGATCATGGCCGACTCATTCAAGATGGACCGACAGAACAGGTGATTCGGGCCTATGAAGCGAGTATTGATCATGAGCCAGCCTTACCTGAGAACTCCAATAGGGAAAAAGGCTATTCTACCCTATAGTTGCCTTTAACATGTCGTAAGAAAGGTCCAATTGATCTATGGATTCTATTCATCTTTTTTCGCCTAAATTTCGAATTGAGGAAACGTTGGCTGAGATTCGTGAGTGTCTTGAAAAGGGATGGACGGGGCTTGGATTTAAAACTCTTCAGTTTGAAGATGCCTGGAAGGAATACTCCGGATTTTCTCATGCCCACTTTTTAAGTTCTGCCACCGTTGGATTGCATCTGGCCGTCCGCCTGTTAAAAGAAAAGGAGCGATGGCACGAAGGTGACGAGATTATCACCACTCCCTTAACGTTTATTTCCACGAATCACGTCATTCTGTATGAAAAACTCCGACCGGTTTTTGCTGATATTGACGAGTATCTCTGTTTGGATCCTCTATCTATCGAGGAGCGAATCACATCGCGTACCCGTGCCGTAATGTTTGTTGGGCTCGGAGGCAACATCGGAAAGCTTCATGAAGTGGTCCGACTTTGTCGAGAGCGAGGCTTGCGGCTGATTGTGGATGCTGCCCATATGGCGGGGACCCGCTGGGAAGGTGACCACATTGGCAAGGAGGCTGATGTGGCGGTGTTTAGTTTTCAAGCGGTAAAGAATCTTCCCACCGCGGATTCGGGGATGATCTGTTTCACCCACCCGGATCTTGATGCTGAAGTTCGAAAATGGACATGGCTGGGAATCAATAAGGATACGTATTCACGAACATTAGCTGAAGGTGCCTATAAATGGCACTACGAAGTTGAAAATGAGGGGTTTAAATACCATGGGAATTCCATTATGGCGGCGATGGGACTCGTAGCCCTAAAGTACCTGGATCAAGACAATGCCTATAGGAGGCAGGTCGCTTCTTGGTACGACGAATTGCTGAATGATAAAATCCAACGGGTCTCGATTGCACCTGGTTGTGAAACTTCGCGCCATCTTTATCAGATCTTACTTGAGGATCGTGACCAAGTCATGCTGGCGTTAAACGAACAAGGAATTTATCCAGGAGTCCACTACCGGGACAATACCCTCTACAAAATGTATACCTACGCGAGTGGGACCTGTCCTCGTTCCCTTGATGCGAGTAGCAGATTGATGTCGTTGCCTCTTCACGTGGGATTGACCCGAAATGATGTTCGCCGGGTGAGCCAAGCAGTTGGTCAGGCTACCCAATTTCTCGCCAGGAATCGTTAAGATTCCTTTGTATGCCTAAGCCATTCATTACCCCCATTAAAAGCGAAAATATTTTTCTACGACTTTTGGAACAATCGGATTTGGCCATGACTCTGGCGTGGCGTAATCAGGACAAAATTCGGAAATGGTTCATAAATTCTGAAGTGATTAATCAAGAACAGCATCAGAATTGGTATGCACGATACCGCGAATGTGATAATGACTTGCTCTTTATCATTGAAGAGACCCGGACCTTGCATAAGCCTATTGGGCAGATTTCCCTTTACCACCTAGATTGGGAAACGGGAAAAGGTGAATGCGGACGCCTCTTGATTGGTGAAAAGGCAGCTTTGCATAGGGGGTTCGCGAAACAGGCCACTAAACTTCTTCTCGACTATGCCTTTGGTCAACTACGAATGAAAGAGATTGATTTGATCGTTGTGAGTGAGAATATTGTGGCGATTTCCCTATACAAAAGTTGTGGCTTTAAGGAAGTTGAAGAAATCAAGGGCTTAAAAAAAATGGTCATTCAGGATACATAAATCTCCCAAAAGCGTTCCATGGCCTTTTCTGAATGTACCCCGTGCATTTCAACAAATGCTTGCTGACAAAGATGGGAAATTTGACAGCGTATGATTGAAGGACTTTGGCAACTATGTTGTTTGTAAAAGATTTCTTATCTGACCAGCAAGTCTATCGCTCTCCAGACGCCCCTATCTCTCCCATGGTTTCGGTGGTTTTGCCAACATACGCACGATTCCAAGATGGTCTTTTGAAGCGGGCCATTGATAGTGTTCTTGAACAAACCTTCACTGATTTTGAGCTGATTGTTGTGGACGATGGGGTCCACGGTAACGACATTTAATTTGGAACAGGTTGGTGCCAATTGTTGGGCCTCCTTCTGTTTTTCTCCAATTATGAATGCGGAACAAAAAAGGTTCGGTTTGGAATTGAGGGTTTTCAAAGGCGATCCCCCCCCCATTAGCTTTTACGAAATTCACCCTCTTGAGTCAAAGTTCTTGCGAATACCTGAGCGAGTAGGGATGCTGAGAGTCAGAAAATCTCTATACTGTCGTATGGTATACTCAGGAGCCATTAACGAAGTCCAGCCGTAGCTTGCCTTTGTTGGGCCTTATTCATTAAGAATGATGAACCCCTCTATCGTCGGATTTTATTCGTTTGATTATTCCAAAATGGATTTTGATCCCTTTTGAATTTCATAGTCCCGGGTAAAAAATGAAACAATGTGTTTTCAGGCAAGAAGTTGGCTAAGGTAAAAAGTTTTGAGCATGTGAGAGGACCGCTCGGTCCTGAAGGGGCTTGATTTTGACGGAATCATTAAAGTCGGAACAATTACAGGCAAGTGTAGAGGTAATGGGCTTGGAGGTCTCCAAGCTCTCTCAGAGGATTCAACTTGATTTGGGCTGTGGTCATACGAAATCAATCGGGTTTATTGGAGTAGATCGATTTGCCCTTCCTGGAGTAGATATTGTAGCAAATGTGGATTGCCCCCTTCCTTTTCGTGATGATTCGGTGGATCTGCTCTTCGCCAGCCATTCTCTTGAGCATATCAATGATTTAATGGCCGTCATAAAAGAAATTTTCCGAGTGTGTAAGCATGGGGCTCAGGTCTGCATTGTGGCACCCTATTATCAACAAGGGCTTAATCTGGCTAACCCGTATCATAAGCAAGTATTCAACGAGCATACCCCACGGTTTTGGACAACCTCTCCCAAGGCCGGCGTTCCCGAAAAGGAATTCATGCACCCGCAGGCTGTACAGTGGGGGTTGGGTGAAAGTGATTCAAGCAACCTTGAGATCGATTTCCGATGTCTTCAAGTCGAATTTTTCTATTTTCCTGAATACCGTTACCTATCCTCCGATGAACAACGTAAAGCTCGTGGGAAATTTCTCGATGTTTGTGATCAGATTATGTATCACTTGTTGGTAATCAAAAATTCAGTAGGGGAGGCAGAAATGAAAGAGTTGATTGAAAAAGTTGCCCTCTATGAGCCACCCTTTGTCATCATCCGAAGATTGCAAGAGCAGCTCGCCGAAAAAGAGCAGGTTATAGGTGAGTTGAGACAGACACTGGCCGACCAGCAACGAGCTATCTCGGAGGTGCAGCAGGCCCTGGATGAGAAAGCAGAGTTTGTAGAGACTTCGGCTCGGTTAATCCAATTGGAGCGCCAACATGGTGTTCTTGAACGGAAGTCTAAGGTATTGGCGGCCGAGTTGGATTCCTTGCGGGAAGGGACAGTCTTTCGGTGGTTGGCGCACTTTA
>JAZFZJ010000020.1:0-8558 GCA_036443915.1 Nitrospirales bacterium | reverse complement strand
TGGCTGGGGGACCAGGAATCGAACCTGGGTTCTTAGAACCAAAATCTAATGTCTTGCCCCTAGACGATCCCCCAACCGAGCTGCACTGTAAAACGGAGGACCGCAAGTCGTCAAGATCACTCAGAGTTAGAGTACTTGCCCATACACGATCCAATGACGATCGTCCGGCACATCCACCATCAAGCGACTCAAATTGAGTTCCGCTAAGTGAGAAGCCACTTCATCTTCGGTGAAGGCCGCTAACAGTGAATGCAAAAAATCTTGCTGCAGCCGCTCCGGTTCATGAGCTGCATATTGATCGACAATCGCCCGCGCATCCTCAAGACTATCCGGACGAAGAAGATCCATAACCAGGACAGGCCCGCCAGGTTTGATTAACGTTTTGATTCCATACCAAAATTGCAACGGATTAGGCACATGGTGGGCTAAACTGTTTGAGATAATCGCATCAGCTGGAGAAGGCAAGGTCACATCTTGGAACCGCTGGCAGAGAAACCGAATGCGATCCGTGAAACCAGCTTTTTGCACAGCCTGTTCCGCGCACGCAATCATAGGTGAAGACGCATCAATTCCCGTAATTCGGCAGGTGGGATGACTGCGGGCCAATCGAATAGCGATATCGCCGGGTCCACACCCCATGTCCACCACGTGGGCACGTTCTAAGTCATCATAGAGTCCAAGAAACTGATCAACAAACCCTTGATTCTCCTTGTCGAAATCAGCTCCGGCATAGGCCAGCACTTGATCGGGATCATCCATAATTTCTGGTTCAAGGACCCGATCCATCATAACACGGTCCTCTCAGATAACATCTCCACCCATACACGATCACCTTGTCGCACCGTCCCTTCTGCCAATACTCGAGCATACAATCGGCTCCACCCAGGATGCTGCTGTTGAGAAATTCGGTGAAAATCCTCTCCGATAAACCATTGGGCATTGCGGCGGCAGGGATCACAATAGGTGGTCAGTTCTATCAACACATCTTCTCCAATTTTCATCTGGTCCCCTGGTTTGACCTGGGTCCAATCCAAGCCAGCGAGGGTGAAATTTTCGCCTGAGGAACCAGGATAAATCGTGTGTCCTTCCTGCTGCAACGCATGAAGAATTTCAAAAGAAAACACACAAAGGGCTCTATCTAGTCCGCCATGCAACACCCGATTCCGATGTTTGTCTCCCTTGATTCCCTTCACCGTGACCCAGGCCTCGACAATCGGGACCTTTGGGACTCCACCCTGGGAAGAGTTAATTTGATACAAGTAGGGAAAGGGCTCCATGGAACTCGAACCATCACAAAAGGAGAATGAAAAGGAAGGGATGGTAACGACCCCTCGAACCGAGGGTCAAGCCAAGTCTAGGGAACTCATGAATATTTCAATTTTTTTCAAATTTCCGGCCTCCCTTGACTCACTTGATGCCCCACTGAACTCAAGTGATTTAACTATCGGATGAGCCTTCACCCTCACCCCAACCATTCGTCCCTCTTCGGAACGAAGCCCTAATAGGGAGAGGGAGATTGACAATGTCTTAGTTGAAAGTTAACAACCTATAGATCACCGATGAGGGCCCCTGCGCCTTCGCGAGGGCATGCTTTTTCCATACCCTCTTTAGCGGATCACGGTCCTTGTGGGATGATGTTTTGAATAAAATTATGCACTTCTCGGAAGTAGGGGTCTCCCCCAACGAATGGGACATCATTATGGTCTGCGCCTGGCACAACATACCACCGCTTTGGCTCAGGAGCGGCTTCAAACACCTGTCGGCCCAAGTCAACTGGCACAATGGAATCTTTTTCGCCATGGATAACTAACAGAGGCATCTGAAGTTGAGCCACTTTATCAACAAGGTTGAATTCCAAATTCATAAACCACCGTGTGGGCAATCCAAAATAATGATGGTCTGACATCGATTGGAGCGAAGGAAAGGCTCCTTCCACGATCAACCCGGCCGCGGGTCGATTGAGCGCCAGGTCACCCGCCACCGCTGAGCCCAATGATCGCCCAAAGAGGATCACACGATCTGGCGGAATCCGCCTTTGCTGAATGAGATAGTCATAACTCGCGAGCGCATCCTGATACATCCCCCATTCAGAAGGGGATCCAGTGCTGCGTCCATATCCCCGGTAATCGAAGATCAGAACAGATATCCCTCGATGGTACAGTTCACGAATATTGCCTAATCGGTGACTGACATTTCCGGCATTGCCATGACACCAGAGGAGAACAGGTTTGGTTGGACCAGCATCGACAAACCACCCGAAAATGGTGACCGATTCATCAACCGGAAGCCAGACGTCCTCGAGGGGTAATCCACTGAGTACCGCCCAATTTTGTTCGTCCCATGGCGACGGTTGGAAAACAAACAGGTCTTCGAACATACGCTCATTGTATCAAGAGTGGCTTCAAAACGCGGCCCTCGATGCGTTCATGTTTGGCCCTGAAGGGTGATTCAGGTACAATTTTCTTCTTCTTAACCTTGGAAATATGCGAAATTCCTTCAATGAAGATCTCAAGAGGAAAATCCCCCAACGCATTAAGTAGCACCAGGGAATGTTCAAAAAGCATGTCCTCGCGGAGGCGGGGAGCCCCCTGTCTCACCCCCCCAACCCAGGCGTGCCAAGACACGCCTTTCCACAGGCAAGGCCACATACAGCACGGAGGACGAGGCGTACAGGGTGATGCGGTGAGGCCTGCGAGCCAGGTGAACGCTGCTGGCGGGCTTTTTCCACAGTCCCTCCTTAGATTCGTCCAGAGGATGTAAGATGGCAACATACGCAATTGGGGATATTCAAGGATGTGCAGAAGCCTTACATCGATTACTCGATCAGATCAAATTTGATCAAACCCAGGACCACCTATGGTTCGTTGGAGATTTAGTGAACCGGGGTCCACAGTCACTGGAAGTCCTCCGCTTCGTCAAACAATTGGGAACATCTGCCACTACGGTGTTGGGCAATCATGATTTACATCTTCTGGCACTGTGGGCCGGAATTACGAAACCAAACCGGAAAGACACGTTACAGAATGTCTTGTCCGCACCTGATTCCGATGAATTATTACACTGGCTACGATGTCAACCCCTGATTCATGCTGAAGAGGGGTATGTCATGGTTCATGCGGGCTTGTTGCCCTCTTGGTCTCTTGAGCAAACCCTGGAATTAGCGCATGAAGTCGAGAAGGTTTTGCAGGGTCAGGAGTTTCAGAAGTTCTTACCGGAAATCTATTTTCGAAAAACTCAACGGCCTTCCTCCAACTTGAACGATGAAGAACGGTTGAGTTTAACCAGCAATGTCCTGACTCGCCTTCGCATCTGTTCCAAAGAGGGCATTCCTGAGTTTTCGTTCAAAGGACCTCCGGAAGAGGCCCCACCAGGCTACTTCCCTTGGTTCCGTCTGCCCAATCGAGCCACCCAACACCATACGATTATCTTTGGACATTGGTCCGCATTAGGCATCGTCACTGAACAACATATCCTCGCCCTGGATGGCGGATGCGTGTGGGGTGGAGAACTCGTTGCCCTACGCCTCCAAGATCGCCAACTCTTTCGTGTCGCCTGTCCCAAACAATCCCATTTATCCGATTCCCAGACCTCACCCTAGCTGAGTCCCCTCTTGTATCCGATTAGATACATCCCTGTATCTGTTTAGATAACCCTTCTCCTTCCCAAACTTAGTGTCCTTGAAGATTTCCATTCCTTGACCCAGCTTACCTAGCTATTTTTCTGCGTTTTCTTAAAAAAATGTTCTCGGCACTGGTCTTGCTTATTTTTGAAAGGAGAATATCCGAAAAGAGCTGAGTTCCTATAACTGAAAGAGTAGTTGCAGAAGACGACCATTAAAAAAAACAAGGCTGGTCCCAACGTAAGATCTTAGAAACGATCAACGCGAAACATCACTCCGGGAAAGGCTAGAGACATGAAAATTTCCACTCGTCAGACACCCACCTTCTCACCCACCAAACGACCTGATTCTGATCGAAAGTTAAAGAGACGGCATACACGACTCATTTTAGATTCTCTCAGACCCACTCCATACACCCTCCCAATTGGATCACTCTCCTCATGTCCCAAGTGCCAAGGACACGTGGATATTGAGGCTGGAGAAAGCCTGGATTCAACTGTGGTCCGTTGCCTGAATTGTGGCTGGCAACCGCAATACCAAACCCCCGTCATTCACGAAACGGAAGAAGCCAAAACCAGTCGCGCGCGCTCAGCTGAATTCGTCTCCGATTGGGAGTGGCATCGCCTTCCCAAAAAACTCTAGGAGCGGATGTAACCCCCCCTCCAAATTCTTCCTCTCAAAAGCGTGTGGAACATTCCCGTAAACCAGAAGAACAACGGCCCTTTCGTTCTCTAACACGGACTTAACAACCACATTCACTACCCTCGGGTCACAGCCCCCTCGCCACAACTCGCATCCCTAACTCTCGCTACCCCAACCAAAACGGTTCCCTTAGACTCCTACCTCGTTAACCAGGTACCATCCTTGCTTCAGTCTTAAGATTAGGGGTATGACCGAAGGGGAGGAGTTTGTCCGAGCCTAAGGAAGCACGAAATAATTGGTCCTTCTCTAAGGGAATACCCCCAAAAAATGAGAACATGAACATGTCAAAGCGGTTCCCGAAAAAAAGATGAACTCCTTGTTCCCACCATTCCAACGATCAATCCATTGGGTGAAACTTGCGCGCGTGATCCTATTCCTGGGGATCTTTCTGGGTCTGTCAGAAATCACCCATGCGGAAGAAGTGGCGATCCTGAAGTCGGCCGACATTACAGCCTATTCCGAAGCCATTGTCGCGTTTAAAACAGCACTCCCCCCAGCGTTTCAGGTTACCCTGGAATACGATCTTCAAGGCGATATGGCGAAAGGTCGAAGTTTAGCACGCCGTATTCGCGCCTCGGATGCCCAAGTGGTATTGGCCGTCGGGTTAAAAGCGGCAATCGCCGCCAAATTGGAAATTTTAGATATCCCCGTCCTTTTTTGTTTGGTCCTGAACCCGGAAAAATATGGCCTACCCACGAGCAACATGATGGGTCTTTCCATGGATATCCCTTTTCGGAAACACTTAAAACCCTTACAGCTTCTCATCCCAAAGGTTTCACGCATCGGGGTGATCTTCGATCCCGAGAAAACGACTGCCAGGCGAGATAAACTTCAGGACGATGCCAAAGCGCTCGGCATCACCATCCTTTCCCAGGAAGTGAATTCCGAACAAGAAGTCTCTGAGGCACTCAAATCACTGGGAACCCGAATCGAAGCCCTGTGGCTTCTTCCGGATAGTACCGTCCTCACCAAAAGCACCTTGGATTTTCTGATGAGTACCACACTGGAAATGAATATTCCCGTGGTCGGGTTCTCAGCCGGCATCGTGAAAAGCGGTGCGGTCGTCAGTGCACACCTCAATTACGAGGACATTGGAAAACAGGCAGCCACGACGGTTCAAAACTTACTTGGCCGGGCGCCACATCCCGTATTGGGAACCATCTTGCCGCCAGACCGCATCCATCAATCGATTAATCAAAAAGCAGCACAGTTTTTAGGGTTCTCTCTCACTCCAGATATCCTGAGGGCATTTGATGAACAATATTAGGGACAAGAATTATCAAGAACATTCTCCGCCCCCCATCGACCCAGCTGGGCGGAGTCCAGGATTCCTCAGCTTGCGAACGAAGTTTTCTTTGTTCGTCAGCATCGTCATCATCCTGGTCTGTACCGGGCTCAGCGGTTTCCTCATTCAACAGGAAGCCCAGATCATGAAAGGGTCTCTGCTCAACACCGGAAAGATTCTCGTCAAGACGCTGAGTAAAGTTAGTACCAATCGGTTAATCATTCAGGACATCGACTACTTGGAAACCATGTTGGAGGGAGCATTATCGGCGAAAGAAGTGGTGTATGCGATGGTAAAAGACCAAAATGGCAAGGTGTTGGTGGCGAAATCCGAAGGAACATTAACGGATATCACTCATTTGACGCGGGACAAAGAACAGCCTTTCTTCCCCGACAATACTATCACCATCGATTTCATCAATGAACACCCTCAACACCCCAAAACGGAACCGTTCATTACCGTCTTACAAACCTCAACCAGCAAAAACGGAACCCTGTCTCCAGCACCCAATGAAGAAAGGATGGCCAATGGAAAGAAAACCCAACTAGAAACTATGTATGATTTCGCCCTTCCGGTGTACCGCCAAAAGAGCCCCTCAACGACATTGGATTTACTCTTTTCAGAAATCCTTTCTGAAATTCCCGAGAGTAAAAAGACAAGGTCACCCATCATCGGGATCATCCAAATCGGCATCACCACTGCGTATATGCAGCAATCGCTCAATCAAACGGTGTGGGACATTGGCCTACTCACCATCGGAATCATTCTTTTTGGAATTTTTCTCACGGTTCTTTTATCCAATCGCATCATTACCCCTCTGCAACGCCTGGCCGAAGCCGCAAAAAAAATCGCCGGAGGGGATTTACAAGTGAAAGTCTCCGCAGACACGCTCGATGAGGTGGGGCAACTCACGACCAGTATCAACCAAATGGCAGAGGCCCTTCAACAACGTGAAGAATCCATTTCCACGTATGTCCAGACCATCACGAGACAGGTGACACAACTCAGTACCTTGCACCAAACTGGAACCGTCATTGCCTCAACCTTGGATATTGAAAAACTGTTCTCCAACGTCCTCAATCTTCTTCAGGAAAATCTTTCATTCAAACGTATGATCCTCGTTCTGAAAGATCCCTCCCAACAAAAAGGCATCATTACGCAAGTTGCTGGAATTCCGCTCGAATTCGAACAGCAAATCCAACAATTTGAATTTCCCATCACCCCTGGAACGTTTGATGAGACCCTCTTGATCCAAGGGCAACCGGTGTTAGCCTTTGATTTGGAAGAGGTGGCCCACCGGATGAACCCACAAGTTCTTCCACTCTGTCGACAATTCCACGTGTTGTCATTTGTGTCAGCCCCTTTGATCAGTCATCAACAGATACTGGGATATCTGGGAGCTGATAAGGGAAGCCAACGGTGTACCCAGGAAGATTTGGATCTACTCATGACCATTGCCAGCCACGTGGCGGTGGCCATTGATAACGCCCGAACCTACGAAGACCTCGGAAAGCTCGCGCAAACCCTCGAACAGCGTGTGGAAGATCGAACACAAGATCTGCAAACCGCTAATCAACGTCTTCAGGAATTAGACCAATTGAAATCGGCTTTCGTCTCCATCGTCTCACATGAATTGCGAACACCGATGACGTCCATTAAAGGGCTCGTCGAAAACATGTTGGATGGATTGACCGGAGACTTAAATGAACGGCAATCCTTTTACTTGGAACGGGTCAAACACAACATCGAACGACTCACTCGGATGATTAACGATCTCTTGGATCTCTCGCGCATTGAAGCAGGGCGCATGGAGTTGCACCAAAGTTCCGTGTGTATAGAAAGTCTGGCGAGAGAAATGGTGGAATTATTCCAACCTCAGGCACGGGAACAATCTCTGACCCTGGAAGTCCAAGTCCAAGAATCGACTCCATCCATCCAAGGTGACCGGGATAAACTCATCCAGATTTTTACCAATCTCATTAACAACGCCATCAAGTTTACGCCCGCTTCTGGTAGGGTGACCGTGGAAGTGACACAGCAACAAGATGGATTCATTCGAGCCTGTGTATCTGACACCGGATGCGGCATTCCTCCAGAGGAACAACACACCATCTTTGAACGGTTTAACCGTGGCAAGTCTCCGGAATTGAAAAATCGTGGAGCCGGCCTAGGACTCACGATCACAAAGAGCTTAGTCGAACTCCATGGAGGAAAGATTTGGGTGGAAAGTACCCCTGGTGATGGTAGTCGGTTCTGCTTCACCCTGCCTTTACCATCCCCCGCCAAAGAATCCTGAGCGGATCGAAATCCCAATCTCCTTACGTGAAATGCAAACACGAGACTGCGACTGTTCGACGATTCGAAAATTTTTAAGTGCCAATCCCATCTGACCAATGCCATGAATCCTCACAGCCTGAGGGTCTGTTCAAAAAGGCTCACTGTCTCACCCACCCAGCGCGGGCCCGCCAAGACGTGCATTTCCTCGAGTAAGGCCGCAGTATGGCTCGCTGCGTCCCGGAAGACGCAAATTACTTGGTACGTCCCGTAGGGCGTCCCCTTTATGTGGCGATGCGGAACCTACAGATGAGTACGCGAGGGCGAACGGCGCGAAGAGCGCCAAGCCTGTGAGCGCGAAGCCGGCAAAGACAAGAGAACGCCGCTGACGGACCCTGCGTCTTTGCGAGAGCATGCTTTTTCAAAAGGCCTAAAAGATAGTTTCGACATCTCTGCACATGAAGGTATCTCTTTGGATACACACAGTATCTTTTGGGATACCTTTCTGCACCCGCGGCATTTCCCCCACCTCGGCAAAACGCGTAGTTAGGTGAGCCCCGAAGTTGCATGGTCTATTTCTTCAGGAACATCTGATGGGTTGTGAGAAGGGGTGGCGTGAGGGCACCTACTGGCCCAATTCAACTCTACTTGTTCGGCCCACACAAAGAAAGATGGCTC
>JAZFZJ010000019.1:0-2064 GCA_036443915.1 Nitrospirales bacterium | reverse complement strand
CTTTCGAGATGACTGGCCCCGAAACGCATCCGGGATTGACCACCAGGATGCCGAGTGCCAATAGCAATCCGTGTGAAGGAAACGTGAAACGCCTCACAATATTTTTCTTCCTCTCTCCCTCGGAACAAACCTCACAGCAAGCCATCTATTTTATTATGGGTGACGCCAAGTGAAAAACTCTTGAAATAACGTCTTTCAGGACTATACTCAACGTAACCACCCACTCATGGGCTTTCTTCTTCGCGCATGGTGAAAAACAACACGATACAATCAATTCTCTGGGTTGCTCTCGGCACGGTAGGAGTCAGCGTCTTTTCTGGTTGGGTGCTTCCACCTGACAGTCATGCGATTCCTGCCTTCGCCCGAAAGTATACCCTGAATTGTAACGTTTGCCATACCCGTCCTCCCCGCCTCAACTCGTTTGGCGAGCAGTTTCTGGAAAATGGGTATCAGCTGCCCGGCACCGAAGATGGCGGCATTGTCGGCAAAAAGCGATTGGGTGAACTCACGCTCGATGATGTGACCAATTACCTCGCTTTTCGGATACGAGGGAACGCTATTCGGCATTTTGATCAAAAAAGCCGGGATAGCAAAACGGAGATTGGGTTCCCGGAGACCTTTAATTTATTTACCGCCGGGACCTTGACCACGAATGTAGGGTTTTTCGTTGAAGTGGAATCGAACGTGGAAGAGGGAGAAATCGAGACCGAGCGAACGTTTGTGACGTTCAATAATATCGGACTCCACGATTTGGTTCATCTCCGAATCGGCAAATTCGACCCCTCCGCGTTCTTTTCCTATCCCACGCATCGGCAGCAATTGAATCCCGTCAGACCCGATGTCACCAATCCTGGTGGATTCGTGGGGGCCACGATTAGACGGATTCCCTTATTACCAAATGCCTTCGCCTCCAAGTTTTTTGGTCTATTTGATAGAGAAGGCACGGCGATTCTTCCGTTCGAAGCTTCCCTGTTCAATTCGCCGGCCGAGATGGGGATCGATGTTCATGGCCGGCCATTTGGCAAGTGGTTCCTGTACCAAGTGGGCGTGCTCAATGGGGCGAACGAGACCTTTGGCGACTCCAATAACCACAAGGATGTGTACGTGATGGTCCGGGTTGATCACGCCCAATCCGACCTCTTTTCTGCGAGCCTTTCGGGATTTGCCTACTTCGGAGAGAGCAATGCCAAGCTAGGCACTGGGCGTGATGTCGATTGGAGCCGTTACGGGGTGGCCGGCAATGTCCGATATAATATGGTGGATGTGTACGGGGCATTTGTGATCGATCACGTGACCAACCTTCCGGCAGGGTTGGCCTTTGATGACACGGCCACTGGCCTGACGGTTGAGGCGGATGTCCTGGTGACCGACCGGGTGTTGCTCTCACTCCGCTTTGACCACATGGACGCAGGTGGGGCCCTGAGTAAGCGAAAAAGTAATTCCTTGTTGGGAATGCAAGCCAAATATTACCTCCGCCCCAACATCGCCCTGTATGTCCGGGATGATTTTAACTTACGGGACTCGGAAGGGGGGGGGAAGTCCTCCTCGCAATTTCAGAAATGCGTTTTTTATTGGAGCTGATCTGGATTTTTGAAAAGGAACAGACCCATGACGGGTGTAAGGCAGAGAGTGTTGATCAGCCTTATCGTTGGGGGATTGGCCGTGGGGACAGTTCATGCCGCCACTCTTCCATTCCCTCCTCCGAATGTTGAGAAAGGCAAGGTCATTTTTGAGCAAGTCTGTATGCCTTGTCATGGGATCAACGGCATCGGGGATGGTCCAGCAGCCTTTTTCATTGGCTCGTACACCTCTCCGCGACCAAGAGATTTAACCACTGGGGTCTTTAAGTTCCGCAGCACCCCATCAGGAGAACTGCCCACCGGTCAGGATCTTTTCTCGACCATTACGAGGGGCATCCCAGGGTTTATGCCACCGTTTGTTGGACTGACAGCCGAAGACCGGTGGCACGTGGTGGAGTATGTGAAAAGCTTGTTCCCTGGTTTCAAGGAAGAAGAGGAGGTCGACCCTATCACCATTGGCTTCCCGAGTGCCCCATCGACACCG
>JAZFZJ010000018.1:0-5517 GCA_036443915.1 Nitrospirales bacterium | reverse complement strand
GTGAAACAAGAAGAAGTGTATGTGAAAGGCTATCGAAATGTCGCAGACTGCCGCGAAGGATTGCGGGCGTATGTTGATCGGGATAATAATCTCAGAGAACACCAATCCTTGGATGACAACTACCCGGCAGAAATATACTTTGGAGATACTGTACTGAAGCAGGCAGCATGATGAAAAGAGTCCACTTATCTAATTCAAAAAAACTGTTTGACTTTCCCGACCACTTTACATCACCCCCATTTGGGTATGACGATTCTGAGACAAAATGACTTTCCTACGAATGTAAAATGAGGCTTTGAACCGAAACTCTTTTGTTTGCGCCAAAAACTAAGGATCAAATTGTTTGATGGTATTGTCTCCTCCCTCATATATGCTAGATAATGGATTAGTGAGAGCATTTGGAGCAAATTGAACCACCTGGAGGCTTGTTCATCTGGAGCGAACAATACCGCCTTAAACCGGATCGTGGAAGGAGATTATCAAAATGCTTGCACAAATCATGCAAACCACTCTCAAGACTATTCCGGAAGGGTCGTCAATAGTTGATGCCGCCGAAAAAATGCGACAAGATAAGATCGGGGCGCTGTTGGTTGTACGAAAGGGGACTCCCATCGGGTTCCTCACAGATACTGATATTGTTCACAAGGCCGTGGGCGAAAAGAAAAATCTAGATCACACCACCGTGGAAAGTCTGATGACCACAGATTTCCCCAGCATTCAAGTGACACGAACGTCACATGACGCCTTTGACATGATGGGTGACCTTGGGCTCCGCCATCTGGTGATTTGTGATGGGGATCAAATTGTTGGTCTGGTGTCTCTTCGTGATCTCCTTGTGTACTTTAGAAGTCTTGAGCCAAGCATCGGCGGAGACTAACACTTTAAGACCCACCCTGGTTTTACCTTATCCATGGCGAATTCCTAATTGACGTGGCTTGAGGCCCGTGGAGCGGACCTTGCCTTGCTTTCACCCCATATGAGTTTTTTAACCATACGTGCACCCATTATCTTCGGGAACACACCCCACAGGAAGAGGAAATAGGACACTGATACCACTTGCCAAATCAAAAAGACTTCACGTCTTGATCGATCCGTACTTGGGTAAGAAATGGGCAGACTGTTGAAATCATACTACCGAGGGAACGCATGAGTTTTTTGGCCAAACCCGTACAGGCTTTTTTAATCAAGAAATCCTTTAATCCGTATCCGCGATGATTGCCATGGGGACGATTTATCTGTCATCAACATATGAAGATCTCAAAGAATATCGCCACGCCGTTGTCGAGGCGCTGAGGACAGGTGGCCATAAGGTCATCACGATGAAGGAGAAGGCTGCGAAGGACCAACGATTGGTAAAAATGTGTTTGAGAAAAGTCGCGAACACAGATGTCTATATTGGACTCTTTGCTTTCCGATACGGCTATGTTCCCCCAACCAACCAAGACAATGCTCAAGGATTGTCGATTACCGAGTTGGAATTTCGTGAGGCTCAGAGGTTACGCAAGCCCTGTTTGACATTTGTGGCGAGCGAAGAGCCACCTTGGCCTCCGAAATTCATTGACGCCCTTCAGAGCGAGCGCATTTATACCTTGCGCCAGTTCTTGCTCACGGAGAAGTTTGCACCCACCTTTTCCTCACCGCAGGAGCTTGCTGCCCTCGTCCTTGCAGCGGTGACAAAGCTCCAAGAAACCGAGAAGAAACCGGAAACACAAGAACCTAAAAAACCAGACACTTCTGCTTCTATGGGTGGAACGTGGGATATCGAGGAAAACGGATCTCCCTATCCTGGCCTGATGCATTTTAGCCGCAAACATGCCCCGGTATTTTTCGGGCGTGATAGGGAAGTCCGCGACGTTCTGAACCGGATAAATCTCCAGGAGGGACAGTTCATCATCGTCAGTGGTGATTCGGGCGTGGGCAAATCATCCCTGGTAGAAGCGGGAATCCTGCCAAAACTTGAAGAGAGAGGCCTACCGAACAGCGAAAGCTGCGAGAGCGTCCGGATGGTGCCCGGTCAGAGCCAATCCCCATTTAGTGTGTTGATGGCGGCGCTGGAGCCCTTGGTCACTCGCGCCGGCCTGAGACTGGGACCAATCCTTAAGGACCTTCAACGCGCCCCGAACACCCTCGTCGCGTACCTGAAGCACCTCATCAACAATGGAAGTCAGCATCAGACACTTCTACTTGTCGTGGATCAAATGGAAGAGCTTTTTACTTCCCAGAACATTGAGGAAACCAACGAATTTCTCACTGCCTTATATCAGGCCACTCAAGAAAAAGTTCTGTGGGTCTTAGCAACAATCAGAAGGGACTCTTTGCACAACTTCCAACGTCATCCCAAGATAGCGAAGGTGCTGAACGGCCAGGGTCACTATGTACTGGCACCGGTCGAGCCACTCATGATGCAGGAAATGATTATGAAGCCCGCCCAGTGCGCAGGTCTGAGCATTTCCGAACAATTTGCTCGCCGACTCATCAATGACACGAGGGAGGAATCGGCCAATCTGTCACTCCTCGCATTCATCCTCAATACGTTCTTTGGGGAACGGGCGAATTACCAATTAAGCGAAACGATATATAACTCTGTAGGTGGTGTCCCTGGGGCTATAGCAGACCACATCAAAACTGTAGAAGAAAAAATTCAAAGAGAACTTGATTGTAAGACTGAGGAGTTGTTACCGAACATCTTCCCAACATTTGTGAACATTCAAAAAGGGGAAGGGATACCTACGCGTCGGACTCCATTGGTATCTGGGTTCAAGGGGAAGCTCAGAAAAGTCGTGGCATTATTGGTGAAAGAACGCCTCCTCAAAACAGAAGGGGAGGGAGAGTCTGCCACAGTGTCGATCACCCATGAAACCTTTTTCCAGGCCTGGCCTGCATTGAGGGAATATGTGGAGACTCAACAAAAAGCCTTGATTGAGGGAACCCCCTCAGAAAGCCACATACGAAAATGGGCCACTACAGGGAAGGCCTTGTTCAGCGAACGGTTGTCCAGAAGGCAGAATGCGGATTTTAAACGCGACGATATTTCACATGCGTCGTTGTTACAGTTTTACCTACGTGGGAAGCGTCGGACTCGATGGCTGTGGACAATTGCCCTAGCGTTGATGTTACCCCTCTTGATAGGTTTGGGCATAAGTCTAAGGAATTGGGAGGAGGACTTCACGTTCAAACTGGCAGTCCTAAAAACTCTTTCTACGGTTGTGAGCATTCATGTGGAGCCGAATTTGGTAGCCATCCCCAGCGGAACTTTTCGACAGGGAGATGTTTATGGCGAAGGTTATTCAAGTGAGCAACCATTACGGGATGTCACCATCAACAAATTTGGTATCGGGCGATTTGAAGTCACATTTGAAGAATACGACCGGTTTGCCGCCGCGACCAATCGGCCGTTGCCCAGGGATGAGGGATGGGGACGTGGCAGTCGGCCGGTCATCAACGTATCATGGGAAGATGCGGCAACCTATGCCCAGTGGTTGTCGGAAAAGACTGGTAATCGTTATCGACTACCCACGGAAACTGAATGGGAATATGCAGCCCGAAAGGGAGGGAAAAACGAAATCTGGGCAGGAACCTCCAAAAAGGACCATTTAGCGGATTATGCCTGGTTTAACACGAACAGCACTGGTAGGACCCAGCCAGTGGGCATAAAAAATCCCAACGGGTTGGGGCTTAGGGACATGAGCGGGAATGTGTGGGAGTGGGTCCAGGATTGCTGGCATGAGACCTACACAGGAGCGCCAACGAATGGCACCGCTTGGTTAGAAGCAGGAGGTGGAAATTGCGGCATGCGCCTGATTCGGGGCGGTGCCTGGACCAACTATCCAATGTTTTTGCGTTCTTCCTTCCGGAACTGGTATAGCGCCGACACGCGGAGCATCCTCATAGGCTTTCGGCTCGCCCAAGATTTTGATGATAGCTAATTTCCCGATTAAATAATCGTACAATGTCTCATAAGCCATATGTACGTTAATGTATGGCCATAGCGATAACCCTATTACCCTTTTCTTCCTCGAGGACACTGAAAACCCTATCCTGACTATAGTAAGGGGAGGGTCTGTCAGGTGGCTTTTCTTAGCTCTTAAGAATATAAGTAGAAATACGATACTCCTCCTTCAGATTGCATGCAACTTCGTCGAACAGGAGACTTGATTATTCCTTCCTAATTTCTGACGAAACTGATGACCTGCTAACCGAAATCACCATTGACGGATTGAGGCACGAGTCATGGGGCCTTGAGTGAAAGTCCAGAACCGCTGATGGGGCCCTCTGATACACAGAGTCCCTAAGCCACTGTAAATATTCAAATACGTTTACAGGGTCGGTGAATTATGCGGGAGTTAAATTAGAACGTTCCTCCAACTCCTAAAGTCCAAACTGCATCGGGACGGAGTCCCTCATCTTTATTGAGAGGCACCTGGACGGCAGCTTGAACCAGTGTATTGGGAATCGGGGCCCATTTTATCCCCGGAGCCAAATCGACAATATCCTTTCCACTGTTATCTTTGTCGTCCAATTCACGACGTCCTAAAAGGTCAAGAGAGAACGCCAAAGTGGGGATGGGGGCCACATCAAACCCTCCCGTGTAGGTAAAAAGATTCCGCTCGGATTGATTATCCACCACGCTTACTCCCACATTGAGATGAGGACCAATCATCCCTATAGGCGATGAATAATACTTAGAAGCCACGGCCAGACCCTCAAATCTAAAGTCTCCGATTCCCAAAAAATCATCTTCATCTCCCGTGGGAAAAGAGACACCCCCTCGAATTCCCAAATCAGGGAAAATATCATGATTTTTTAGAAAGTTGTATTTGGTCCGAAGCAGCAAATCCCCTATGCCTGTTTTTTCCTCAGAAGAGGTGTCCTTTGAAGGGTCACCTGTACCAGGTGCCGTTCCATTAATGACATAAATTCCACTACAGTTTCCACCTTGCGTACAGGGTACCCCGTTCGAGTCAAGCATCGTCGCCTCAGACTTTACCTTGATCTTGTTTTTAATAAGAGGGACCAGGACATTCACGTCCCAATCGTCCGTGATGCCGTACGTACCAAAAAACCCTACAAAATTGGTGATCACCTCTATATCCAAGTCAATCCTTAATTGCTCATTTAACCCGGGCGCATTCGGTGGAGTCCCTGGTGGAACAGTGGGAGAGACTTTTTCGCTAAGGGAAGACAGCTTCTCCCCATTAAATTTTTTGTAATCGGCGTACGACCAAACCACCTGAAAATCAAATCGTCCTTTCCCAATCGTGTCGGACCGCTCCGCAAAAATGGGACCGAGGCTTTGGGACACTTCAACCGGAACTCCCCGCTCCACGTCAAACCTAAACGCCGCCACAGTTGAGTTCACCGCAAACTGACCAGTCTGTGCACCGATTCCGTTGGTCAGATCATTGAATGAATCAAACACCTCGGTGCCAAAATCGTTGGCCCGATTTCCTGCAAAATTAGGATCCGTCTGAAATCCATTTCCTCCATACAGATCAGGAATAACATCCTTTAACTTTT
>JAZFZJ010000017.1:0-10416 GCA_036443915.1 Nitrospirales bacterium | reverse complement strand
CTGGGATTCCTGTGTGCTTAGCGAGGAATTGAGAAAGGTCGCTGCGATGCCATTAGCTTGGAGTGCATCCACTTGATCTTTCATGAGTGCAATGAGGGGTGAGACCACCACGGTGAGCCCCGGTCTGGCCAACGCGGGTAACTGATAGCAGAGTGACTTCCCCCCGCCCGTCGGCAACAAGGCGACCACGTCCCGGCCAGCCAGTGCATCACGAATAATCTCTTCTTGCAAAGGTCGAAAGGAAGTGAAGCCAAAATGTTCTTTCAACAGAGAGAGCAGAGGAACCTGTTTCGATGTGCTCTCGTGTGATGAATCCATTGGCAATGACTCAGGGGCCGCTGGGAAAAACGTTTGTTGATTGAATGGTTTATTCTTCACCGTTTGGGTAGTAACAAATGTTGAGTAAGGGTATGAATTGTTCTAAAAAGGTGCCGGACTCTCTCCGGGAGTGGGCGTAGAGATCTACTAGTATGCTACGAGGCTCCTTCTGTGGGGGGCAGCCCCCTGGTTACGTGGCTTTGCCTCATCATGCTCTCCCCCTAAAATCTCCTCTGCCTCATTTCCCCGTTTCTGCTCTTTTTTTCGACTTCTTGAATTTTTCGGCATTTTTTGTCCCTTCCATCGGGTGCCTCAAGATCTGGCATGTTGCTCCTTCCGTTTGCATGCTGTCTACCTGTATAAGAACAGGACTCTCGACATCATGAGAAAATCAGAGATATTCGGCAAGAATATTGGGAAATGACCGAAAAGGAATAAGGAACCTCAGGAGTCCTTATGAATGTAACTGAACGTTTACAGGATGAAACACTCATCTTGATGATTTCCGGACGAGTGACCTTTTATTCACGAAAAGTATTTCGGGCGATTGTGAGTAATGCCAAGCTTTCTGGGGCCAAACACATTATTTTCAATATGCAGGGCGTGACCTTCATGGACAGTGCTGCCTTGGGTGAGCTGGGATTGGCCTACCTGAATCTCAAAGAAAATAATGTGGCTATGAGCATAGTTGGACCACAACAGCCCATCAAAAAATTACTCGACGAAGCGGATTTCCCTACCCTTATCCCGACCTATCCCACCGAAGAATCTGTGTTTCAATCCATCCCATAGATTTCCGATTTCCTCTTTTCCCTGCACCCTCTATTAGTGCATGACCCTCCCTATTTGAAAAACTAGTTATTCTGATTTTTACGTGCCTAAGTGTGGCGGATTCGGATAAAATAGACAATACGTTACCAAAAGAATGGTTGGGGATTTGTGCATTTCGTTTTGAGCCTGTAGGGTAACTTTTCCTGACCTTAACGCGTTCTCTTCTTAACAGAAGTTCCCATCAAATGTGATGATGGGAAAATGAACTATTCAGCCATGAGTTTTAAAGCCACTAGAGATTGATTTATGGTCCAGAATCCTCTTGCTGCATTGAAACGAGAATTAGATCGCTGCCAACTGACCGGGTTCATCGTGCCGCATGGGGATGAATACCAAAATGAATATTTGTCTCCTTACGCCGAACGACTCGCCTGGCTAACCGGATTCACAGGGTCAGCGGGTACAGCGGTTGTTCTCAAGGAGGATGCGGCAGTTTTCGTGGATGGCCGATATACTTTACAGGCTGTGGACCAAGTTAACCAGGAATGTTTTTCACTACACCATAGTAGTGAAAATCCTCCCGGGTCTTGGTTAAAACAGCATGCGACTCCAGCCGATCGAATCGGGTACGACCCTTGGCTTCATACCCCACAGGATCTCGAACGGTTTCAAAAAGTTTGTGAACAGATTGGTGCCAAACTTGTCTCGTGCTCTCAGAATCCTATCGATCAAGTATGGAGTGATCAGCCCAACAAACCGGTAGGACCGGTCAAACCACATCTTCCCGAGTTCTCTGGTCAGAGTTCACAACATAAGCGAGAGCAACTGATAAGGCAATTCGAAGAAGACCAAATCGCCGCCGCCATTATTACTGCTCCGGATTCCATTGCCTGGTTGCTAAACATCCGTGGGTCGGATGTGCCGCATACCCCTTTGCCGCTGTGTCAGGCTATTCTGTATGTCACAGGACGGGTGTCTGTGTTTGTCGACTCGCAAAAAGTGAGCCCTGCCCTGCAAGCCCATTTGGGCTCGGATATTTCCCTTGCACCACCAGATGGGTTTGAACTCGCCTTGAAACAGTTAGGGCAAAATGGCCATCGTGTGCTTTGTGACCCCACCAAAACGAACACCTGGGTCTTTACGATCTTAACTCAGAACGGGGCGCAGATCATCAATCAGGATGATCCCTGCGCGTTGCCCAAAGCCTGTAAAAATCCAGTAGAAATACAAGGGGCTTATGCGGCCCATCAACGAGATGGGGTCGCCATGTGCCAGTTCTTGGCGTGGCTGGCCCGCGAAAGTCCTAAGGGGAAAGTGACCGAATTGGAAGCGTCGGCCTATCTGGATGAATGCCGAAAGAAACAGCAGATGTGGGAAGATTGCAGCTTTCCGACGATATCAGGCGCAGGCTCGAATGGGGCCATTGTGCATTATCATTCCACGCCTGAAACCAATCGACCCTTGGAGCCTGGGACGTTATATTTAGTGGATTCCGGAGGCCAATATCTGGATGGGACAACTGATATCACCAGAACCTTGGCGATAGGGCCACCAACAGATGAACATCGTGATCGGTATACTAGAGTGTTACAAGGCCATATTGCTCTTGCCACGGCCAGGTTTCCTGAAGGGACCACTGGTAGTCAAATAGATTCGCTGGCGCGTGCGCCGTTATGGGCTGTGGGGTTGGACTATGATCATGGCACGGGCCACGGAGTGGGAAGTTTTTTAGGTGTGCACGAAGGGCCGCAACGGATTGCCAAATCGGCAAATGGGGTGGCCCTGAGGCCGGGCATGATTGTCTCGAATGAACCAGGGTATTACAAATCTGGCGCTTATGGAATTCGCATTGAAAACTTAATCGTAGTAGTGAAGGATGAATCTTTCAAGGAAACCCTACGCCCGTTCCTGGCTTTTGATACGCTGACGGTCGTGCCGTTTGATCGAGGGCTAATTTGCAATGAGATGTTATCAGTCAAAGAACGTGAGTGGATCAATGGTTATCATGCCCGTGTGTGGGAGTGTCTCGAATCCCGAGTGGACACGGAGACCAGAGATTGGTTAGAAGGAGTAACACGGCCGATCACATAAATGGCCTTTCCAAGGAAACGACCACCAAGGGTTACACAGGCAGCATCATGGACACTCAAAAAACGAATGAAGAAATTGTTGAAGAGATTAAAACCCGAATGGGCCAAAATCCTGACATTACCGATATGCAGGTCATAGGGCACCTTCTCAAACTCCATGTGACCAAAGCCCTGTTTCATCGTTTGTCAGCCGATCGTGAACGAGGGCGGAAAATTGTCCTCGTTCTGATGGAACAAATGAAGCAGTTAACTGGCTCGGATGATGTGGTGGTGTGGGTCTATTCTGAAAATCAAAAAGCTATTGAGGGAACGGTAAAGTCTTGGGGAGGTGATAATGTCAATTATCTGTTCGATCTCTAAAGTAAAGAGGTGCTTTTGAATGATGTGAGGAGTTCACGGGAAATTAGTGAAACGGAATAAATTTCAATCCTGATACCCAATCGAACCAGAGAACCACTATGGGTCTGTTGAGTAATTCAAAATACTTTCAATATCGATTGGTTTTGCCATATTCCCAGGATAACCAATAGCAACAGGGAATGTTCAAAAAGGCCCGTCCAGCAAGGCCGCAGGGATTTTGGCGCGCAGAGCGTACAGATGAGTACGTGAGCACGACAAAAGACCGAGAACGCCGCTGGCGGACTTTTTCAACATTCCCACTATTCCTGATTCTTGGCAACGGGCCAGGAGCCTAAGCTGAGAGGAAGACCAGACTTCCAGGGCCCAACCCGTTTCCCCCCGAGGCCAACCGGGCAAGACCACACCCCATCCGGCGTATGGGTAATCCGCCACCGCCCGCCATCAGCACTTTCCCACATCCAGACTGGTGAATGTGGGCGCGGTTTTTCTGACTCTGGTTCCACGTAAGACCTCGTATCCTTATTGGTAATGGTTTTGTCTGCCAAAGTCAAAGGGTTATAGCTATTTTCAAAATAAATAAATCGTATGACGTTTCATAGGCAATGGGTTTTTTATACATGACGACAATAGCTATAAACGACCCACTTTCTTTTCCTAAAAAACGTGCGAGCTTGACAAGGTCCTTGCCAAATATGTCAAGGTGTCCTCATGCAAAACTCAGATAATTTGTCCACCTTTTCCCCATCAGAATCGCCCACCGGCCTCTTTTCGCAGTATGAATCGGACGTCTCCGTGCTCACCGTGCAGGACAAGGAGGTCATCCTGGTTGGCACTGCGCATATATCCCAGGAGTCAGTGGAATTAGTGAAACTCGTCATCGAACAGGAGCATCCCGATGGTGTCTGTGTGGAATTGGATGCCAAACGATATGAAGCTATTTCTCACCCCAATCGCTGGGAATCGCTGGACCTTAAAGAGATTATCCGCAAGCAACAACTTAGCACTCTCATGGTCAATCTGGTCCTCGCCTCTTTTCAAAAACGGTTGGGAGACAAATTGGGTGTTATTCCTGGCACTGAAATGTTGGAAGCCATTCGTATGGCTGAGAAACACAATATTCCGGTGACGTTGGGCGATCGGGATGTGCGGGTGACCATGCGCCGAGCCTGGCGCAATACTCCATTTTGGCGAAAAAGCCTGCTGCTGTCCTCGCTTATGCTCAGCATCTTCGATACGACGGAGGTTTCTGAAGAGGAGATCAGGAACTTAAAAAAACAAGATGTGCTCGCAGAGATGATGAAAGAATTGGGAAAAGAAGTGCCCACCTTGAAGGAGGTCCTCATCGATGAACGGGATCGCTATTTGGCCCAAAAGATTCTGGATTCTTCTGGCACAAGAACGGTGGCTGTGGTGGGGGCAGGCCATGTGGAAGGTATCCTCCACACGTTGAAGCAAACGAAAACGGTCGATCTTGAGGAGTTAAATTATATCCCCCCCGTTTCCCCAGTCTGGAAAATGGTGGGGTGGAGTATTCCCGCTATCATTGTGGGCTCTATTCTATGGATTGGGTGGCAAAAGGGGGCGGAAGCAGCGGGTGAAAATGCGTTGTTTTGGATTTTGGCGAACGGTATTCCAAGTGGCCTTGGCGGACTTTTGGCGATGGCCCACCCGATCACGACGGTCACGGCCTTTCTGGCTGCGCCCTTTACGAGTCTCACGCCCGTCATTGGGGTGGGCTATGTGACAGCCTTTGTGCAGGCCTATCTCCAACCGCCTCTGGTACGGGATTTTCAAACCGTAGCGGAGGATATTGCCATTCCACGAAAGTGGTGGAAAAGTCGGTTACTTCGAGTGTTTCTCGCCTTTCTCCTACCGACCATAGGGAGCATTATTGGCACATATGTGGGAGGTGCCAGAATTGTGTCAAACTTGTTTTAAGAGAAAGCTGGTGAAAGGAATTGGTCTAGGGGGTGGGAGAGGGTACTTTAGACGTATGCTGGAAAATACATTTCGGACAGGTATAGTGAATAAAGCGGCCTTCGCCAACCAGGCGTTTCCGCATCGTGGTTTGACACCATGTGCAGAGTCGGTCTGGAATCTCCGAAGAGGCCGATGTCGAAGAAGAAGTGTCATTTGATGTTGCCATGATTGAGGTCATTCTCAGAAACCTCTTGGGGGTTTGTCAATGTTGAAGACAATGAATTCCAAAAGAATTGGGCACTGGGCTTTCCTCGGGATCCTCCTGGCATTCCCTCTCTATGGCTGGGCCGGAGAGGATGATTTGGAGCAACCGGAATTGACCGTTTCTGCAGAGGGACAATTAAATGTCTCGCCTGATAAAGCCGTCTTAAGCTTTGCCGTGGAGACCGTCGGGGAGAAACTAGCAACGGTCCAACAAAAGAACCAGGATCGCATGGCTAAGGTCTTAGCGGAATGCCGAAAATTAGAGATCCCCTCCACGTTGATTCAAACCACTTCCTTGAACGTGATTCCCGAATATCCCCCACCGCCACGACGTTCATCAAGTGGGTCGTTGGAGAAAAAGATTCCTCGCATAATTGGCTATCGGGTCGTTCATCATGTCAAGGTTGAAGTCCGCAATCTGGACTTGGTAGGGAAGGTTGTAGACCGAGTTTTAAAAGCTGGAGCCAACCGATTTTCAGGTATCTCTTGGGGTTTGCAAAACGAACAACCGAGTAAACTTGAAGCCTTGAAGGTGGCTTCTGGTAAAGCCCAAGCCAAAGCCGAAACTCTGGCTCAAGCGTTAAATCTTACATTGGGCCGGGTTATGAAGGTTTTTGAGGGTAAGGTCTCTGTTGTCCCTCCCCCAGGGCAATATCGCATGGCCACAGCCGCGATGGCCATGGAGGGTAGAGGAGCGACCTCGGTGTCAGCCGGAGAAATCTCCATTCGTAGAACCGTAACCTTAGTGTATGAAATTAGCCAAAAGTAGAAAGTGACGTGATATCCCTCCCTGTCCGGAAGGTAGTTCCGAAAGGGGAACTAAGGAGGTGGGGTAGGAGCTCACACGATTGTGACAGAAGGTAGGGTAATTGAAAAATTATTTTCTTTGAACCGTTATAGGTTACATTTATGGTTCTGAAAGAATCTGGTGTAGAAACTGTCGCCCGAATATTATGAAGATGATTGACTCTCTCTTTGTTATTCCTGCAAAGGCAGGAACCCATCGATTAATTCGTGCGGTTCGATAACCGTCAGAAGCCGCGGGTAAGACGATAGCACTCACGTGTTTTTTGGATCACACTTCTACCCTTTGGGGATAGTGCCTCTTAGGTAAAAACAGGTTCTTACAAAACTAGTCTCTTATTCCTTTGGACTCTTTTTACCAAGTAGATGGCCAAGTGGTTCATTATTGATTGCCTGGTATCTTTTTGTCTCGCTAAACCCTCATTCTCCGTATGACAAACCAGAAGAAAGCCTCTACTAATTCAGACAAACAAGCCAGGCCAGCCTTAGGTGTCCCGGCACTCGTGGTCTCAGGATTTTTAGGCGCAGGCAAAACGACTCTCGTCAGGCATTTGATTACCGACGCACAGAAGGAAGGGCTTAAGCTGGCGGTGGTGTCCAATGAATTTGGCGAGCTAGGGATTGATCAGGCGCTTTTACAAGAAGAAGGAGGCCCAGGCTACGTAGAACTGGAAGGTGGGTGTGTGTGCTGTCAGCTTTCCACCGAATTGCTTAGTACTCTGCAAAATCTTTGGGAAACAATTCGTCCTGATCGAGTCATCGTGGAAACTTCAGGGGTAGCCTTGCCCTTCGAAACCCTCATGACCTTTTGGCGGGAACCGTTGACTGAGTGGGTGGGTGAAAGTCTCGCAGTCGTGGTCGCCAATGCGGAACAGTTAGCCGAAGGCCGGGATTTAGAAGGCACGTTTGAGCAGCAAGTGTCTTCCGCAGATCTTTTGATTTTGAATAAGGTCGATTTAGTTTCGGAAAGCTCCCTGGGTCGACTGAAAAACATCCTTCAGGATATGGCCCCTGGCGCTCCGCTGGTTCAAAGTGTACAGGGACAAATCGATACCACGGTGCTCTTCCCTCCTACACCCGCACAAGCGACTTCATCTAGGCGAAAGAGCAAGCCCGAACTGATTCCGCACACGCATGAAGAATTTGAGGCGCAGGAACTCTCCTTTCCCGACAACATCACGCCTGAACATCTCATCAAACAGCTTCAACCACTCCAAACCCTTCGCATAAAGGGCATCATCAACACGTCGGAAGGGCTCAAGCTCGTTCAAGGTGTTGGCCCCCGTATTGACCTGAGTGCCCCTCCCTCAAACCTTTCCCAAGAACTGATTGGCCGCCTCGTCGCCATCCGTCGAAAATAATTTCCAACTTATTTTTTAATTCTGGCTTCTACCACGTAGGAGCGAAGGCCACCGATTTTGCCCATGAGCTCATCGTTTAAAACACAGAAAGCGAGGATAAGGAGCCTTCCTGTCCTTGTTGAACAATTCGCTTTATTGCCGTAGGTCCCGTTATTTTACAAGGAAGGAAATTTTTATCTGAATTGGTCCGCAACGAATGGCTTTCCTCGTCCATTCCAATGTCCTGCGACCATCCACGGCGTGACATGGCGTATGGCAAATTGTCCATTGGGCGCAAGGACGAGACAACCGGCTTCTCCTTGAACTCTTCTTACCAACGATTTCAACGCATGGCGAGTAGCCGCTAAAGGCTTTTGGCCATTCTGCATCGCAAACACGATATGCTTTGCCAGGGCCAGTCGTATGATACCTTCTCCTAGTCCAGTCATGGAAACGGCTCCAGCTTCATTATCCGCGTAGACTCCTGCCCCAATCAATGGAGAATCTCCAACTCGTCCTGGTAGCATCATCGACACGCCACCCGTCGATGCGCCGGCTGCCAGTGTTCCACATTCATCAAGCGCGACAGCGCCTACGGTATCATATGCAGCCATTTTTTTATAAAGATTCAACGTTTTCGCATTTCTTGTTCGAACAACACCTGCTCGAAGTTGACTCCGCGATTTCCTCGATTTTTCTAGTCGTTCAAGACCAAAGTGTTGGGCAAGTTTCGATGCATGTGAACTGATGATCAGTACATGGTCCGTTTTTTCCAAAACTACGCGAGCGGCCGAAATTGGATGACAGATGCGTTCCAATCCAGCAACAGCGCCAGCTTGTAGTAAGGTTCCTTCCATCAAGGCTGCATCCATTCTTTGGCACCCATCTAGTTGCTGCCGTGAACCTATCCCGGCGTTAAAGCGTCCAGACCCTTCTAAAGACCGAATCATCGTTTCTACAGCATCCAAAGCCGACTGCCCCTTTTGCAACAACTCTAACCCTAGAGCAAGCGTTTCGGAGATGCACATCCGTTGGGCAGCAGTCGCTCGTGTCGCTCCTGCCCCGCCATGGACAAGGACTCTATTTCGGTGGGACAAGCTGATTAATCTCGGCATGATTATGATGGCTGTGCCCACAAGAATGGGTAGCCATTGAGAAGCTCCGATCACTTTGGGTTGTTACGTTTCGCCCGGCAAAGGCGATCAGCCCGACCGCGAACTACTCAAACCCACTCGGCACGTGGATAGCAAATAGGTAGAAAGCGCCCCCATGCTTCTGTCCGATTAAAGTCCATAAGATGGGACAATAAAGCTCCTGAATCTAGAGCAAAAAAATCACCGTGCCCAATTTCCCCAAAATGACTGTGGCTCTGGTTCTGATTCGGTGATGAGTGAGACCTAGGAATGCTATCCCGATGAGCAAAAAACAGCAAGTCGTAATGGGTGCGATAGGATAGACTGTCGGATTTCCTGACTATGAAAAAAGTACGCTTTTGACCTTTTACGAAAATAAAGATTGGACAAAGGGCAATCCACCTAGAAGAGAAATAAGGGTGCCCATTCTTTGTATGAGAGGAAATTGGGAAGAATTTAAAAAAATGCCAAATAGAAAAAGAGACAGAACAAGATGGGTTCCTGCTTTCGCAGGAATGAGGGCAAGGTGGTTGTGATTGAATATTCTCTAACGATTTAATGGGGAGGTATTTCGAAGAGGTGGGGGTGGTCTTTGAGAAGTTGGTTTTTCAGTTCCTGATCCAGTTGGGCCTGGTAGAGGGTTTTGGCTTTGGCCAGAAGGTCCAGTGATACCTGTGTGATATCCAGGAGGTTGGCGCCTTGAAAGTTCGTGCGGGTTAAGGAGGCATCTTGGAGTGAGGCTCCCTGCAAATTGGCTTGAATAAGTTTGGCTTCCCGTAGATCGGTTAAATGTAATTTTGTTTTGGAAAGATTGGCATTGGTGAGGTTGCCCCAGGGGAGTGAGGCTCGCGTGAGATTGGCCTCTTCCAGATTAGCCCCTTCCAAGTTACAGGCAATCAACCCCGTTCCAGTCAAGTCCACTCTGATCATCGTCACGTAAGAAAGATTGGCTTTGATGAAATTCGCCTCCAGTATGTCGGCTTCCGTGAGGTTGGCTTTGGTCAGATTGGCTTCCGTGAGATTCGCTCGAAAGAGATAGGCATCGGATAAATCGGTACCTTCCAGGTTGGCATGGCTTAAGTCCACCCCTGTGAAGTCATAGCCGGAAAGATCGGCTTCGCTAAAATCCGGTTGAATGTTCTGACTCGTGCGGCGAAATTTATTCCAGTCTTCGACCCCACCCTTGATCAACCGGTCAACATGTTCAGGATTAGCCATGGGGAGAATACCGGGGCAGAAGTTGGGCAGCAGTGCCGAACGGGGAAGTGGCGGGGACTATTGTGGTTTAGTAGCGTTTTTTGAGGTATTTAAGAAATTCGGAGTCTGGCGTGAGAACCATTGTGGTATCTTTGGCAAACGTTTTCTTATAGGCTTCCATTGTCCGGATGAATTCAAAAAACTTTGGGTCTTGTTTGT
>JAZFZJ010000016.1:0-3226 GCA_036443915.1 Nitrospirales bacterium | reverse complement strand
CATGTGCCCGCCTGTTAATCCATGCACTTCAAATGTGGGAGATGCCCAAATACGTTTGAGCAAATCTTTGGGGTCAGAGGTGCGGAGTGACCGCAATTGATAGGCCTCCTTGAATCGTTGCACCTGAAATCCTGAGGCCACAAAATCTTTCAATTCCGCGCTGGTGGGGGGCATCACATTATCATAAAAGCCTGGAATTTTTACCCGCCCGGTTTTAGCGTCTAGGCAGGAGTAAGCGGCCTCACATAGTTCCGCTAAGGGATTACGCGCCCCACCGCCGGTCAGGCCGGAATGGATGTCGGTTTCTCCCGTGCGAAGGACCAAGCGGGCGGCCAGGAGTCCGCGCAGTCCGCAGGACAGGGCCGGATGATTCTTGGCTACCCAAATGGTATCGGACACCAGTACTGAATCGGATGGTGGAACGGCCTTTCGATGGTGAAGAACTTCAGCAAAATTGGGGCTTCCGATTTCTTCTTCCAATTCCCACAGCATGCGAATGTTCAGGGGAATACCAATTTCATGAGCGAATCGGGCCGCAAAGAGGGCCGTCAGGGCGGGTCCTTTATCATCGGTGGTACCACGGCCGCCGTATCGGTCCCCATCCTTTTGAAAGGCAAAGGGAGGTTGGTGCCATTCGGGCTCCATGGCTGGTTGGACATCCAAATGATTGTAGATGGTGACCGAGGGGTACCTCCGTCCTACGATCCATTCTCCAGCTACAGTGGGGGCGCCACGGGTTTTCACGATAGAGGCACGGGCACCGAATTGTTCCAGGTATTGGACAGCCAATTGTGCCATACGTTGTACATCAGGAGCATGAGAAGGGTCTGAACTCACCGATGGCACCTCAACCATCTGTCCCAACATGTCCTCAAAATTGGAGCGCTGCTCCTGGATGTACGTGTGTAATTCGGAAATCTGAAAAGCCATAGTTGATGAAGGGTCCTTTTTGCGTGTGAATTTAGAAAGTAATGGACGGTGTCATACCATAGAGTGTGGCTGGATCTCTGTGATCCCATGAAAAATCTAGGCTGCTGGCATGACGTGGTCCCTACCCTATTGAAAACGGCACGGGGGCAAAGGTCACAATAAAAATCCCTAAGGCAAGCCAAGCAACCCAGCGGCGCCCCTTTCCTAAAGCCACATCTGGGTCGCACACGGGAGGATGGCCAACTCCCACCATTGCGGCCAGGCCCACCCAAACAATCCACCCAGGCCATCCGGTCAGGCCCATATACAAGAGCAGGGGAATGAGGGCCAGAGCCAATGTTCGCTGTCGTCGGCCCATGACTGCAAAGGCTACATGGCCGCCGTCTAATTGCCCCAAGGGTAACAGATTAATGGCGGTGACGAAAAATCCAAACCAGGCTGCAAATGCAATGGGGTGGAGTACCAGTTCATGTGTGGGAGGAATTGGCCCGAACATCATCCACGCAAAAAATTGCAGTAAGAGTGGTTCGCCTAATTGGAGCCCAAACACATGTTCTTTGGGTATCACATCAGACAAAGAAAGTCCCACGATAATGGCTAACACGGCGGCGATAAAGCCGGCAATGGGTCCCGCTACTCCAATATCGAACAACGCCCGCCGATTCATGATTGGAGATCGCAAGCGAATGACAGCACCGAAGGTGCCAATGAGATGAGGGGGGCCGGGAATGAAGAGCGGGAACGAAGCAGGCACACGATGAATGCGGGAGAGCACGTAATGTCCCAATTCATGGGTAACCAGGATTCCTAAGAGCGTGGCCGCGAAGGGAATTCCATTGACCAAGGAGGTCGGGTGATGGATAAGAAAATCCCACGCACCTTTCACGGGTCTGGTGTTGACTTGGAACGCACCCGCCCAGAGGGTGGTAAAGACGGTTAACCCAAAGAGCAGAATGGGCAGACCCCACGTGGAAAATGTGCTGGGTGGTGGGAGGGGTTCTTCATGAAAAAAATATTCCCGGTTCCGGATTTCGCTCGGTGGTGTTTCCGAGGACCAATTTATTTGCTCCTGTTCCGATTTGTCCAGGATTGGCTTCTGAAGGATTTTTTCCTTCGAAATCGGTGTGATTGCTGGGCTTAGAGGATGGTCCTCTGATGGATTGGATGGAGAAGGATTGGGGTGGCTCAGAAGCGACGGCTCATAAGGAGTGTTGTTATCAGAAGAGGAAAGCCTGTCTGGAGGTGAGTGATCCATACTTACTGTGCTGGCGACTTTTCAGGAAAATGGGCGAATCGATATTTATCCAAAGGGGTTATGTGCCTGCTCCTCTTTCACCGTGGTGGAAGGACCATGCCCAGGGAACAAGACGGTCTCTTTCGGAAAGTGTAACAGGATTTGGCCGACCGATTGTACATGTTCCGGGTAGAGCGAAAAGGGATTGGAACGACCAACCGACCCTGCAAACAGTGTATCACCGACAAAGCATAAGGTCTGGCCTTTGCGTGTAGTACGATAACAAAACCCTCCAGGGGTGTGGCCAGGGGTGGCTAAACATTCGACCGTCAGTTCGCCCAGCGCGATCTTTTGATGATTTTCTGGGATTTTTACGAAAGAGGTGGGTGGTTTCCATGGAAGTAACTCAAAATCACCCTTCCCCAAATACACGGGCACGGGCCATTTCGCCAAAATTTCTTCCAACCCACCCGCGTGGTCAGTGTGGCCATGGGTTAACCCTACGCCAATTAAGGTTAGTCCTCGTGTTTTAATGCTCGCCAACATCTGTGTGGCGTTGTATCCTGTATCAACCATAAAGGTCTGTTTGGTGATGGGATCCGTCAACAAGTAGCCCTTGACCTCGTACCCACCAATGTCACCCCGAATCGTTTCAACGAATTCGTTTTCGGTGGTCCATTCGGGTTGTGGTTGGGGGAGCCAGCCGTCCAGCGTCAGATTGACCAAAGCATGCATCCGCAAATGTAGAGCCTGACTCACCCCTTGGATCTCAGCCTCGGTCGGAAGTCGCTTTCCCCTCTCAAGGTATTCCAGTTCGGCTGGGGCAATTTTTGCCAATTTTGCCACCGTGGCAAGGCTGTGGCCCTGACCAAATCTTGATTTTTTAATGATATCGCAAAATTCGTCTTCTAAGCTCATGGAACACTCATATGTTGTTGGTATCAACCATCATGACCGGTTTTGTGTCTAAACGATTTTTTACCATAATACATAGAGTGGGGTTTAGGCCAATGAGGTTTCCAGGTTTTCAGCATTTTCGACTCACAGGTTTTAAGGCAGCCC
>JAZFZJ010000015.1:0-7551 GCA_036443915.1 Nitrospirales bacterium | reverse complement strand
AATCGAAGAATTTGCAAAGAGGCACCAGGTGAAGAATATTACCCCAGCATACTGACAAGCGTCGCGGAACCTATTCAGAAAACACATCCGTTTATTTTTTGTCTTTTATTGTCCAGATCCCATATTCACGTATTGAGCCATTCAGCCCTTTCCTACCTCGGGTAGTCCGTTTACAATGCTGAACATGATCCTATTGAAATTTAAGAGGAGGAAAGATGTTATCTGTTAATTGGGAACATTCTGGGCAGCGATTAGGAAAGGGTTGGGGACTCTCGCATGCGCCCATTGCCATCACATTTTCTCAAGAAACACCGGCAGGTGTCCCACTGCATGAGGGGAAGATGCCTGATCCGAGCGCCGATGGACGCACCGGAAAAGTGCCGGCTGGCTGTGTCTTCTGGATTCAATCTGAAGATCGGACCTTCACGACCAAAGCTGATGATCCTTTTAATTGTAGCGTGGGGAGCATCACGCACGGTCTGAAAATGCTTGATGAGGTGATCCAGAACGAGGATATCCGTGGTCTTTGGGAAAGTGAGTGGGTGACTCATGAAGAAGCGACGCAACTGCCGGTCGTCAAGAATCGGTCCAAGTTTCTCACCTATGGCCCTATTTCCCAGTCGAGCATCGATCCCGATGTGATCCTCCTGCGCCTTAATGCGTTTCAAGGGATGGTGGTGCATGATGCCGTTAGCGACATGCCCATTGTCGGAAAGCCTCAATGCCATATTATTCCTCTCGCGAAGGAGCAGAACCAGATTGCGATGAATACGGGGTGCACGCTCAGCCGTATCCGTACTGGTATAGTGTTTTAACTATCAAATACGCCGTTCACCCTCACCCCAACCTTTCGTTCCTCTTCGGAACGAAACCCTCAAGGGCGAGGGATATCTGAAATGTCTTAGTTGAAAGTTAAAATACTATATGTCCCCAGATGAGATGCCCTGTACAATACCCGCAGGTCGATTGAGTGAGGTGGTCGAAAAACTGGAGACTCGGCCTCAGGCCAATGCCCGTGTGACGAGTTACACGAACGCTGATGGTCGTCGATTCACCAAGAGTCCAACATAATTCGATTTTTTGGAGGCAACAAGGCGTGATGAGTCATTCTTCTTCACCAACGAATAGGGCCAGTTGGCCTCTTCAGCAACCGGGAGCCATCCTTCTCATTTCTTGTTATGAACTGGGCCATCAGCCAATTGGCTTGGCGCAGCCTGTCGGGTTCCTTGAGCAGAAGGGCTATACCCCGTTCACCCTAGACTTGGCGGTGGAAGATTTTGATGCACAGCGGGTGGAACAGGCACGCGTTGTAGGTATTTCCGTGCCCATGCATACGGCGCTATCCTTGGGATGCAAGGTGGCCGAACGCATTCGTCACACCAATCCCCATGCTCATATCTGTTTTTATGGCCTCTATGCCTCGCTGAACGCGAAGTTTTTACTTGATCACCTCGCCGACTCCGTGATCGGTGGGGAATATGAAACGCCTTTGGTGAATCTTCTCGACCAACTGGCCAATCCTCAATCCTCTCAGAACACGCCGCACGGTACCGGCGCGGTCTTTGTGACCCGGGTAGAGGGTGTGAGTTGTGCAGATTCCATTGTCCCGCCCTTCTTGAAACGGATGAGTTGGCCATCCCGTGCT
The DNA here is from genome assembly GCA_036443915.1 of Nitrospirales bacterium. Lineage (GTDB taxonomy): Bacteria > Nitrospirota > Nitrospiria > Nitrospirales > UBA8639 > Nitrospira_E. The sequence goes on along the minus strand of JAZFZJ010000015.1, from coordinate 5,906 downwards.
TCAACAAGGGACGCGTCTGATGGTGCTGTATTTCCTTTCCCCACACGCACAACGCTTCCCACCCTCCACGAATACGCTCGCTTGGAATACCAGAGGCAGGAACATGTTGTGGGATACGTGGAAGCGAGTCGGGGGTGCCTGCATACTTGTTTGCATTGTCCCATTGTTCCTGTATATCACGGCCGATTTTTCTTGTTCCCGGCTCCAGTCGTGTTGGCCGATATTCGACAGCAGGTGAAGGCCGGTGCCGTACACATCACTCTAGGCGACCCAGACTTTCTGAACGGACCTGGCCACTCCCTGAACATTGTTCGGGCCATGCATGAAGAGTTCCCCCACGTGACCTTCGATTTCACCACCAAAATTGAGCATATTCTAAAGCACCAATCGCTCTTCAAAGAATTCAGGCAACTGGGATGTCTGTTCGTCATTTCTGCGGTGGAGTCGTTTAGTGAAACAGTGCTCGTTCACTTAGCCAAGGGGCATACGCGCCAAGACATCTTCATGGCGCTCGACATTCTTCAGTCGGTCGGGATCACCCTTCGTCCCTCACTGGTCGCCTTCACCCCGTGGACAACCCTGGAAGACTATGCGGAAATGTTTGACTTGGTTGAACAGCATAGGCTGATCGACTGTATCGATCCCGTGCAATATTGCGTGCGACTCTTGGTCCCTCCCGGCTCGGCATTGTTGACACCTCCGGAGACCCACCCCACACCGATGGCTCAGTTTCTCGGGTCGCTGGACCAACAGAAATTTCAACATATCTGGACCCACCCTGATCCACGTATGGACTCATTACAACAGGCAGTAACGACGGTCGTGGAGAACAGCACCAAAACGAAGGAAGATCCGGAACGTACATTTTATCGGTTATGGGAATTGGTGTATGACACCGCAGAGCTCGAATTCTCTTCATTGAACAAAGCCGTGTCCATGAATCCTGAACGTGTGCGCCCCCCCCGAATGACCGAACCCTGGTTTTGTTGTGCGGAGCCGACAACGGATCAATTCGATTCTGTCAAGTGCTCTTCCAAGACGTGATGCCTCATGAATATAGGAGAACGTCCGCCCCATCGCTCTTCATCCAGCGCGTGTTTCATCACCCATCAGCCATACTAAGGAGTCCCTAATTAAAACCACAGCGTTCTCAACCAATTCGTCATGCCCGCGGAGGCGGGCATCCAGAAAAGCACGCAAAACACTGGATTCCCGTTTCCACGGGAATGACCTATGATGTGGGGAACACGTCTCTTGCTGTGTCCCAAACTAGAGACTTCTTAGTAACCCATTTCGGATTCTCCCATGGCACATCTCCTTCTTCTCCTTCCATCCATGAGCTACAGGGGTGAGGCTTTTCTGGCGGCGGCTAATAAGGTCGGCGTATCCCTGACAGTTGCGGGGGACGCTCCACCAGATTTTCTTGAACAATCGCCCGATAGTTTCCTGACGCTCGACCTCTACAGTCCCAGCACCGCTGTTCCCGCCGTGGTGGAGTTTGCCAAAACCTCTCCCATTGATGTGGTACTCGGGGTGAACGATCAGACCGCCGTCTTGGCATCAAGCATCTCTGAAGTCTTAGGACTCTCTGCGAATTCCCTTGACTCGGTCCGTGCGGCAAGCAACAAACAGACGATGCGGAGACTGTTGCAGAAAGCGGGGCTCCCCTGTCCAAACTTTGTAGTCGTTGGAATTGACGAGAACCCAGCGGATATTGTTCAACAGGTGACCTTTCCCTGTGTGCTCAAACCCCTCACCCTCTCAGGGAGTTGTGGCGTGATTCGTGCTGATGATCAGGAGAGTTTCCAGAACGCCTTTACCCGAATCGGCCATCTGTTAAAGACGTTCGCGAGGCCGGAACAAGATATTGCTAGTCGTGAAATTCTCATCGAGGACTTTATTCCCGGAATCGAAGTTGCGCTGGAGGGGTTACTCACGAAGAGTACGCTTCATCCGCTGGCCCTGTTTGATAAACCTGATCCACTCGACGGTCCCTATTTCGAAGAAACCATTTATGTGACGCCTTCACGCCTTCCGTTTGACACACAAACTCGAATTACTGCATCTCTGGCAAAGGCGGCACGGGCCATTGGGCTCCGAGAAGGACCGGTTCATGGAGAGCTACGGATTAACGATCAAGACATTTGGGTCATTGAGGTAGCCGCACGAAGCATCGGCGGGAAATGTTCTCGAATGTTGGAATTTGGGACAGGCAGGTCTTTAGAAGAATTGATTCTGCTCCATGCTCTTGGTCAGGAACTTCCCTCCTTGGACCTAACAAAGGGAGCAGGGGGAGTCATGATGATCCCGATACCTCAAGAAGGAGTTTTAGAGAGAGTCGAGGGACAAGACGAGGCACAACAGGTTCCTGGCGTTGAGGAGCTAGTCATGACGGCAAAACCGGGTGACCAGCTTATTCCGTTGCCGGAGGGGAAACGATACCTTGGATTCATTGTAGCCAGGGGAGCGCAGCCAGAAGAGGTAGAAGAAACGCTGCGAGAATCCCATCGACGATTAATCGTGGTGATAAAGCCCCATACCCCAAGTGCGATTGGCCCAGGAATCTTCCGCGTCTAACATGCCCTACGCCGGCACAATCTCTTTAGCGGTTTGAACCATCCAGGCATCCAGACTGCTCACTTGTTCCGCGACATCCTGAATGCCCGTTAAATCATGGGCCCACACCCCTTGGACTTCTTCACCCTTATCGGTGATTTCTTTTTGGATGGTCGCAACTTCCGTATCCCATCGCTCCGGGCGCTGGGATTCGATCCGCCGAATTCTCCTTTTGCCGATCATGGTGCCATCTGCACTCAGATCACACACAAAATGCACAAGATCAAGCCGTCCATCAGCCAGGGCCTTGGCAACCATCCTATACGTCGTCCCTTGCTTGGAGTGAACCAAGGCGGCCTTATAGAACCGTTCGCCTTTAGCAGGATCGACCTCAAGGGCGGTCAAATCTGGCATTGGTTTAGCTGGCGCCGCTGGAGCTGTATCAACTTCTCCCATATGTGATACTCCTTTTTGCGAAATACAATCGTCTACCTTTTTACATGATTGAGGTTAACAAAGACAAACTTCACCAGCAAGAGTGGTGGGTGGTCCAAAACCCACTATTTATTAATGAAAAAACTATTGGCGAGGGAAATTGGTAAGTCTTATTCTGATTGTCTCCTTTTCAAGCAATCGAAGAAGTTGATAATAGGGGCCAGGTAAAGAAAATTACCCAGCATACAGACAAGCATCGCTGAACCAATTCAGAAAACATATCTGTCCATTGTCCATTTTTGTCTTTAATTGCCCAAACCCCTTACTCAAGTATTAAGAAAGCTGGCCCTTTCCTCCATCATATTCTCCGTTTACAATAGGGAACATGATCAATCGATTCATCCGATACATTCAGCGGTATAAAGGCTGGTTTGGTGGGGCTGCGGCTATCTGCATTTTCTTAGGCCTGTATATAGGCTTACTTGCTTCTCCACCTGATTATTACCAAGGGGAACTGGTCCGGATCATGTATGTTCATGTCCCGCTGGCGCATACCAGTACCCTGGCATATTCCGTGTTGTTTGGTGGCAGTATCTGGTATTTATGGAAACGAGACCCACTTGTGGATAACATGTGCCAGGCTTCGGCAGGCATCTGTGCCCTCTTCACCACCCTCGCCTTAATTACCGGATCGATTTGGGCCAAACCCACCTGGAATACGTGGTGGACCTGGGACCCACGACTGGTGTCGTTTTCGGTCCTTCTGCTAATTTTGGGTGGCTATCTCATGCTCAGAAAACTGGTGGATGACCAGGAACGTGGGGGACGCTATGCGGCCATCCTGGCAATTGTTGGGGGCATTGACCTGCCCATCATCAAATTTTCGGTCGAATGGTGGAGAACGCTCCATCAACCTATGTCGTTTTCCACACGAGGTGTGAGTATTTCTGACGATATTTTAGTCCCCTTAACACTCATGAGCATTGGCTGTTGGTTGTTATTTGCCTATATGGTCATGGTCCGAACACAAATTTTGTATTTGACTGATCTCTTGCAGGCGAAAAAAGGCCGTCTCCTGAGTCAGACACATTTCTCCCAAACGTCCCCATGACCGGTTTGTATACGCGATGGGCCTTCATTGTTGGGGCATCCCTTCTCTTGGCGGCCATGACCTACCAGCACTATCAGCAGGATTTATCCACCCTGTCGGTGGAAACCCTGCTCAAGAGCCAACCAGCTTCCCAGCCGATACGGATTCAAGGTATGGTCAAAAGTGGTACGCTGTCAGGAGACGTCGAGCAAGGAGAAGCCACATTTGAATTGGTGAATGAGGGCACCTCGATTGCTGTGGACTATCAAGGCCCCCCCTTGGAAAATATACGTGAACTCAAAACCTTGGTCCTTATTGGGCGTTGGGACCCAGAAACCAAGGTTTTCAGGGCCCAAGATACAGCACTCATCAATAATTTTGGTTTTGTGGCGGCGGCCTATCTGGTTTCCGTGATTCCCCTTTTCTGGGTCATATTTGCCATGAGCCAAAGAGTCATGGTTTTATTTAAAGAGATTAAGGAAGAAAAACTCTACGAACCGGAGATCAACCCCCTTGCCGACAAAGAATAAAAAAGGCGCGATCATCGTCAGCATCCTCCTGATTGTCGGAGCCTTGGGATACTTGGCCTTTGGCAATTTTGGAGAAAATATTGTCTACTTTGTCACGCCTTCAGAGGTCAAAGCCTTTACTCCCGAGGCCTATACCAAAAAAGTTCGGGTGGGTGGCATGGTGGTGAAAGGCAGTCTGGAAACACAGCCTGACCCCGTAGGCCTCACGTTTGAACTCACGGATGGGGCCGCCACGATCCCCGTCGCCTTTCAAGGCATTCCTCCCGACCTCTTTAAAGAAGGGCAAGGGGCCGTTGTGGAAGGCCAATGGAAGGACGGCCAAACGTTTCGTTCGACCATGATCATGGCCAAACATTCCGAAGATTACATGCCCATGGAGCTCAAACGCGCAGGCGTCGAGCTGCCCAAAAAAGATTTCATGAAAACCCTCTTGCCCTAAGGCGCTTTCCCATTCCACATGATCATTGAAATCGGACATTTTTCGGTTATCGTGGCATTGGTGCTATCTGTCTTCGGCATGGCCAGCGCCGCCTTGGCCCTGAAAACCCGTAATCCCGACTGGGCCCGATCGGGGCGCATGGCCATCACCCTGATTTTTGCTCTACTCAGCGTGGGCATGCTGTCCTTGGTCTATTCGTTTATCGTCCGGGATTTTTCTGTTCTCTACGTCGCTAATAATTCCAACTCGAAGTTACCCTTCTTTTATACGGTGTCCGCTGTCTGGGGCGGCCATGAAGGTTCGCTTTTACTCTGGGTCTTTATTCTTTCGGTCTTTAGCACCTTGGCCGTGTGGCTGCATTGGCGCACACAGCCAACGATTATGCCCTATCTGATTGCCGTGGAATGCGCGATCATCTTCGGGTTTCTCTGTCTGATTGTGTTTCTCTCCAGTCCCTTTGAACGGCTTCTTCCCATTCCAATGGATGGCAAAGATCTCAATCCTTTATTGCAAGACCCGGCCATGGTGCTGCATCCCCCCATGTTGTACCTGGGCTATGTCGGCTTTTCCATTCCTTTTTCCTTTGCAATGGCAGCCTTATTCTCCGGACGATTAGGCGAAGAATGGATCAAGGTCACCCAACGCTGGACCACCTTCGCCTGGATGTGCCTGACCACCGGTATTCTTCTTGGCGGCTATTGGGCTTATTATGAATTGGGTTGGGGCGGATATTGGGGCTGGGACCCGGTGGAAAATGCGTCGTTTATGCCCTGGCTCGTAGGCACCGCGTACCTGCATTCCGTGTTGGTGCAGGAAAAGCGGAAAATGTTCAAAGTTTGGAATTTATTTCTGATTA
>JAZFZJ010000014.1:0-8809 GCA_036443915.1 Nitrospirales bacterium | reverse complement strand
AAGGGCACACGCAAACACACATCGCCGATGTCCTGGGCCGGCATCCCTCCACCGTCTGTCGAGAACTCAAACGGAATACCTATGTCCAATGTCATATGTATACCTATCACTGGGCCCTGCAAATCGTGAAGCATCGGAAACACCGCGCCAATCAACACAAGTATCGAAAGCTGACGCCTGAGATCACCCCAGTCATCCAACAGCTCATTCGTCAATACTTGAGCCCGGAGCAGGTCAGTGGATATCTCAAAAAGCATCATGCCATCAGCCTCAGCCATGAGACCATCTATCGCTTCATCTACGGTGATGCCACGCGAAAAGCGCAATTGAAGCCATTTCTTCGGCAAGGGGGTAAGCATCGCCGCAAACGGTATGGGTCTGGAGCTCGAGCCTCCAGTATTCCCCATCGTGTCTCGATTACGGAACGTCCGAAAGAAGTGGAGCAGAAAGCACGCCTCGGTGACTGGGAATGCGATACGGTGATTGGGAAAGATAGCAAAAGCGTGCTGGTGACAGTAGTGGACCGCGTCTCCTTGTATACGGCCTGCTCGCGCGTCTATAGCCGGTCAGCACACGTAGTGGGTCACGCCATCATCCGCCTGCTGCGCCCCTTCACAGACCGCGTGAAGACCCTCACCTTTGACAATGGCTCAGGGTTTGTTCGGCATGAAACGATTGCGCACGCACTCGAGGCGAAAACCTATTTTGCCCATCCGTATGCCTCATGGGAACGAGGCATCAATGAAAACACCAATGGCCTCCTTCGTCAGTTTTTCCCGAAACGTACGGACTTCAGGAAGGTGTCATGGCAACAGGTGCAAGAGGCCGTGGACTATCTCAATAACCGGCCCAGAAAAACACGCGGGTATCGAACCCCCAACCAACTATTCAACAATCAGTTCGTACCTCTTGTGTAAAAGGAATTGCACTTACTACTTGAATTCAAGACGAAACTTACCTCACCGGCAGGCCCCACGACCGACGTGACGACGTAGTGCTTAGAGGTCAAACACAATCCCAAGTGCGGTTTTTATCGGTTCCAGATAGCGTTTTTCCAGTGCGCCTTGTTTGTTCGTGATGCGTGAAACATCGACGGCACGAAGCTGTTTAAGGTTCACATGACGCTCTTTATCAAGCCCGTTGCTTTTGGTGGGTTTCAGATTGACGACAAACGGCCAATTTTTATGACCGGGTAGGATCGGCGCAACAATTACCGTTCGAGAGCCTTGATTGACTACATCATCTTGCAAGATCAAACACGGGCGTTTTTTCTTAGTTTCGGACCCGCGTGTGGGATCGAGATCAACCCACCGAATTTCAAATTGCCGATAGGCCGACCCACTCACGGTTCCAGCCCATCAGCAAGCGTTTCATCCCATTCGGAGAGTTCTTCCTGATAGGCGGAATCTTCCGCCTCTTCCTGATTGGCCTGTAGGATCGCTTTTTTGAGGGAACGCTTCTTTTCCTGCAATAACAAATGGTTCACAAAAGCGCTCTTATTGTCGCCCCCAACTTGCTTCAAATAAGCAAGGGCATCATCTTCTAGGGTAAATGTCGCACGGTTGGTCATCGTTCATACTCCTTTATCATACTATAGTAACATACCCTTTCATATGATAAAAGGACTTTTTTCTCTCGGTGTGGAAAACAAAAACTTAAAGCTTTAGCTTTGCCTTGTTCCGTTTCATAATTTTCTTATGAATATCACTGCGTGTATTTTCAAAACTGGGTTCTTTTTTAAAGCAAACAATTTCAAACCCGCAAAAATCCTTGTCCCTTTTATTAATTCATCTACCTTGAAATACTTGAATATTTCCGCCCACCCAGGCACCCTTTCTCGTCATGATTCGGGTTCGCTAACCTCGTAAAGGTTCGAAAAGAGGTTCGAAAAGGGGTCAAGTCTTTTGTTGATAGTTTCAGGCCATGGTGCTATGCTGGTCGGATGGCTCGGCCCCTGCGTCTTGAATATCCCGGTGCGGTCTATCATGTGATGAACCGTGGCCTGGCTCGCCAGGCGACCTTCCGTTCTCCCACCGATTATGAAACCTTTCTCCAGGTGCTACACGAGACCCATACGCTGTGGGGGGGCGAGGTCTTGGCCTATTGTCTGATGGGCCATCACTATCATCTGTGTCTACGGACGCCCGAGGGGAATCTCGGGCGTGTCATGCGGCATCTCAATGGGGTGTACACCCAACGGTTTAATCGCGTCCATCGGCGTGATGGGCCGTTGTTTCGGGGACGTTATAAAGCGAGTCTGGTGGAAGCTGTCAAGAGACCCGAACCTTTACGAAGTTAGCGAACCCGAACTGTTACGAATGAGGTTCATGGTCCTTCAGAATGAAAAAATGGGGACAGATCTATGTTTTTTCTCTACCCAATTTTGTCTGAGATCCAGAGATTAGTGCTTGCCTAAATTCTGCCAAATCTCCAACAAACCGACTTTTTCAGCACAGGTTTCGAGGGAAGTACGTTCCAACGAATTCGGTTGCCGAACTGCGAGGATCTGTTGCACATCTAGCAAGTCCTGCGGACCTCCGGCGTACATCTTGAGGAGAATCAAGGTTTGCCAGGAAACGACTGGCACGGAGCAATCGAATATGGCCAATGACTCCACACCCTGGAAAATTATGGGATTCCATGAAGGAGGAAAAAGTACCAGTTGGACAGGGATTCGATGGTTCTTAACACTGACACTAAGTTGAAACATCCCGCGTAAGGGATCGTCAGAATCACCCAGATAAAACTCAGCCTTCAGATGGCGGGCCAATGCTTCAGGCTGGACGGTCCCGAGCACAAGAGCAAAGTCAAGGTCCTGAGTCGCTCTTGGCACACCCCACGCTGACACAGCAAACCCTCCAATTAGGGCATAATCCGCCAATAAGCGATTGATTTTTGCCTCGTCAAGACGACGAATCGTCTCTTTCAAGGCTTCAGCGAACATGCTTGGGACAACTCGCGGCAGGTGTCAGACAATTCGAGGGCTAGTACCAATCGTTGTGCAGGAGAAAGCTTCAGAACTTCTTCCAAGCGATTCAGGTACAAACGTTCACTTACTGCACTAGACCGACGTTGCTTACTAAGAATGGATGGGGGGAATTGATGATCCATGTCTGTATTGTACAGGCATCTGCTGAACAGGAAAAGCCCTGAGGAGCAAACTCACGATGTAGGAACTTTTCGAAAAGAAGATAAAAAATGAGAAAGGAATAGGTGTCAGGAACCTTTTTAAACCCTGGCCTCGGTGAATTCACAGTTGAAGTGCAACACCGGGAATCTGCGCCAGGATTTCCGCCGGACTACGGAACTGGAGGCGTTTGCGTGGGCGATGAGGACGGCGGCCGCACAGCCCACGGCTTGATGACTGATTGTAGAAAAATCACTCCCCTTTGGAAAGAACTCTCGCAAGAGGCCATTGGTATTTTCATTCGTGCCGGGCTCCCCCGCCGCATACGGATGGGCAAAGTAGCCCTTGAGCCCTAAGGCGGCTTGCAAGCGTTGGAATTGAGCAAATTCGACGCCGTTATCGGATGAACCGCTCCAAATCTTTTAGCTGGTTATAAGAAAATGTGGAGAGTGGTGGCCTTATGTTTCAAAAGATCGCGTGTATGTAGAGTTTTTTAACTTTCAGCTAAGACATTTTAAAACTCCCTCGCCCTTGAGGGGTTTTCTCTTACAAAGAGAACGCGGTTGGGGTGAGGGTGTAGACGTATCAGGAAGTTAAAAAACTAGAGAACGCCGCTGGTGAATCCTGCGCTTTCGCGAGGGCATGCTTTTTCAACATTCCCAAGAAATGAAAAAAGCCAACTCTATGATAGAGCAGAAATAATAGTATAAAAGATGCACGCCAATAGAGCAGATCCAGGTAACGTAAAAATCCAGGCGTAGAGAATGCGGCGGGTCAATCCCCACCGCACGGCTGAAAACCGATTGACGGCTCCCACGCCCATGACTGATGACGTAATCGTATGAGTGGTGCTCACCGGTAATCCAATATGAGCGGTAACCATTAGAATTGCCGCCGCTCCCGTTTCGGCGGCAAATCCGTGTACCGGTTCGAGCTTGACTATTCGCATCCCCAAGGTCCGAATGATTTTCCACCCCCCAAGTGCCGTCCCTAGTCCCATAGCCAGGGCACAGGAAATAATGACCCATTTCGGCACCTCGGCTGAAGGAATATGTCCGGCAGACACCAGGGCCAAGGTAATAATCCCCATGGCCTTTTGTGCATCATTTGCTCCATGACTCAGAGCCATAAAGCCGGCTGATATCAGTTGAAGCCGCCGAAACAGGACTGTGGCAAATCCACGGTGAGTTCGAAAAAAGGTCCAACTCAGAAACACCATTAAGGCAAATGCGGCAACAAATCCAAAAAACGGAGAAATGATCATGGCTTTGAGGACTTTTATCAAACCCCCTAATTTAAGAACACTAAATCCTCCATGAATAAAGCCCGAACCAATCATTCCCCCAATAAGTGCATGGGACGAACTTGATGGCAACCCGAGTTGCAGGGTGACCAAGTTCCAAACAATGGCTCCACCCAAAGCCGCAATGACGACAACTTCATTAACTGCCGATGGATCAATGATTCCCTTTCCCACCATCTTCGCTACGGCGGTGGACATAAACGCACCCAGCACATTTAACACTCCAGCCATTAACACAGCAGACAGCGGACTCAGCACCCGCGTTGAAATGACTGTGGCTACCGCATTCGCGCTATCATGCCAGCCGTTGGAAAAATCAAACAACAGGGCGAGAAAAATAACAAGGATGAGTAGAAGGCTAAAATCACCCACAAGATGAATTCATTTGATGGGATTAAGAATCTGAGCGGGAAATCGCTATGATAGGTTCATCCATGCTTAAGGGCAATCCGTTCCAACACATTGACGGCATCTTCACAAGAGTCGGTCCCCATTTCAAAATTCTCATAGATTTCCTTCCATTTCATCACGGTTTTGGGATCAGGCTCTTCAACAAATAGCTTGGAAATAGCTTCTCGGCTCACCTGGTCTGCCTCATTCTCTAAGCTATTCACTTTAATTGCACAATCTCCCACTTCCCATTTTTGGTCCCGTATGAGTTCAATGCCTTTTCCCACCTCAATGGCCGAATCATGAAGAATTTGAGACAGTCTGAGAGCTGTAGCCGTCGGACGATCAATTTTGAAAATCATAAATAATTCTGCCACCGCATCGATTTCATCCAATATATCGTCTAACACACTGGCCAAGGCATGGATATCTTCTCGATCCAATGGGGTAATAAACGATTTGTTCAATTTGAACACAATGTCATGGGTAAACCCATCTCCCTTGTGCTCTAAATCCTTAATGTGTTGAATCTGCGTAAGATGATCCTCGTATTGCCCCATTAACTCTTTCAGGCAACGTCCTGCCTCCACCACGTTTTGCGAGGCTTTGTCGAATAAGTCAAAAAATCCTTCATCCCTGGGCATGAATCCAAACATACTGTTTCTCCTCAAACTTCCCTTTTGGGAATGTTGAAAAAAGCCGCCAGCGGCGTTCTCGCCAGTGTGCCGTGCTCACGTACTCCATGTACGCTCTGCTCGTCAAACAACAGGGAGCCCCTGCGGGATCTCGCCAACGATTCGCGTCCTTGCTGGACGACTCCCCGCCTCCGCGAGGACATGCTTTTTTGAACATTCCCGCCAGCTGCTGATATCGGTACTTCCTTGGGCATGTGCGTACGAGGTGTGAGAAATACTCAACCCGCCCCTTTTATTATGAGAAGGCAGAACAACGACCGCGATTTCTCCCGCAACTCAGGCCATGGAAACCATGGGTACCCCAGTCGGATCCATTGAAGTTTCTACATTCCGGATTTCGTGGGTGCAGACCAGACCAGGAACCATGGGAGGAAGAAACGCGTCACCGGTAGGCTGTTCTTTACATATAACATCCCACGATTTTTTCATCAACCACAAAGGCCTTACTTTCTTATGAATTCCAAATGAAACCACACTCACTTTTTTTTTGACCCCCTTTTTACCTTAGTCACACTCACCACCAATTCCACAGGCTTTCGGAACACTTTCTCAAATAGCTTTTTTCGGCGTTCGGTCATCCACAATTCTAATTCCGGATCGTGGCGACAGCGCACATACATACGTACCGGTGATCCTATTTCAACTTTTACGCCTCGAATGATCGAAAAATGGCTTCGGTCCAGTCCATCCGCAATGCGAAGGATGGCACTTAACACTTGCACCACCCTTCGAAGCCCAAGGCCAAGAGTACGATAGCCTGAATGTCGAGCTTTGGGCATACCTTGCCGATGATACCGCGCAATATTGGCCATGATCTGAATTTCTTCCGAAGAAAATCCAGGAAGGTCAGCATGCGTCATTAAATAATAGGTGTGTTTGTGATGCTTATTTTCACTAATGACACGCCCAATATCATGGAGCAAGGCCGCATATTCAAGCCATTCTCGCTCCTGTTCTCCCAACGCATGAAGTGACCGAGTTTGATCGAATACACTTACCGCTAAATTCGCCGTATGATGGGAATGCCCAACTGGATATTGATACCGACGCGCCAACAACAAGATCTGACGACGCCTGACCTGAGGAATTTTTTGTTCCGCACGCAACCCTTCTTGATGTCGTTGAATAAAATCATAGATGACTCCTTCTCGAATGGCCTTTTCACTAATTCGTACACTTTGGAGTTTCGCTTGTTCCATTGCCATTCGAAGGACCACCACCGCAGGGAATAGAGTATCGGCTCGCCTAGGGTCCAAACCACTGATCTGTAATCTTCTCTCCACATCATTGATCGTTAATAGCCGCTCCAATTTCTTTATTTCTGCTAACTCAATCGTGGCCATATCTAACTGTGAAATAGGCTTTCCAGTCCGGGCCAAGTGAATAATTTCAGTGATATTCCCAGCCATTCCTGACGTAGCCACCATTTGTACATATTTCTGAGCTTTATTCGACTTCAAAGCCTTGGTTAACGCCAATCTAATTGTTCTCTCCATCCGTTGGACCATACGTTTTGCAGGAGGATCAGAATGCAAGAATTGATCTTTTAAACGAATCGCCCCCAATTTGAGACTATGAACAAACTGCAGCCGTTTTTCAGTACAGGCCAACAGTTCAACCGATCCTCCACCAATATCGAGAATTAACGAGGGGGAGGCGGAAAGGTCCATACTATTTCTGACACCTAAATAAATCAGCCTTGCCTCTTCCTCCCCGGTAATGACCCGTACTTTCAGACCCAGGTCTTTTTGGGCGAGTTTAATGAAGTCACCACCATTTTTCGCTTCCCGAACGGCACTCGTCGCAATGGCGACCATCGTCTCAAACCCTTTGTTTTTGGCCAGGGCGGAATACCGTTTGAGCACTTGCAACCCTCGATCCATTACCTCTGGAGACAGCCGACGGGAGGTAAACGTCCCATCCCCGAGACGAACCATGTCTTTGATACGATCAACAATTTTATAGGAAGAATCTGGACTCACCTCGGCCAGTACCATATGAATGGAGTTTGTCCCAATATCAATGACGGCCAATCGCTTCATCAAGAATCAATCTTTCCTACCCTATGGCCGAGACCAAAAGGTACACACGACTCGTGTTTCATCGTTTGGAAGTCGATAGAAATCAAAGAATGGGAATCTTTAGGAAGGAATGGTAGAGGGATTCATGTTTTTCACACGATACCCTAGACCTCAGACAGTTTCAATAGTGAGGGCATTATCCCCAAATTTCCGGAATAACAGATGATGGCCTCTACGGCTTGTAACCCATGAACGGGATTCGGTGAGTTAAAAGGACAGTTCGTCGGCGAGGCGTTGTACGAGGGCCGGATTTCCAAACAAGGCGTCCACTTTTCCTGAAGCGGAAGAAGGACGTTGGAGGATTTTTCCCCCTGCTTCTTCAATTAACACTTGTGTAGCCAGAACGTCCCACGGATTCAGTGCAGGATCCAGCATCACCCCGACAGCCCCGCTAATGACCAATCCGTGCCCAAAACAATCTGTGTAGCCCCGTAAATAGGGACATAACTTTTGTAAATGCTGTAACTCACCCTGCCGATTGGCACTGGCAAATTGCGCAGGATCACCGACTGCCACAATCGCATTCTCCAAATTGTTTTGGGAAGATAGTGAGAGAGTCTGCCCTTGGCACGTGCATCCCCCACCACGGGCCGCCGCATACGTTACGCTCAGCATGGGAAGATGAATGACACCAAGAATCGGGTGAGATTGACTGGCATCTACCAGGGCAATAATCGTTCCGAACAGGGGAATCCCATGTATAAAGGATCGTGTTCCATCTATGGGATCGACGGTCCACCGCAAGGTGGTCCCTTGACCTTGTAATCCTTGCTCCTCCCCCAAGATATCTAGAGGCCCGATCTCCGAGTGGGAAAGCAGATGGGATCGTATGATGGCTTCGGCTTCTTGATCAGCCTGGGTCACTGGCGACCCATCATTTTTAAACTGTGTATGGAACTCTTGATTATTGAAATACCGTTTGATAGGAATCGCTGCAGCTTTCGCCGCACCGATGGCTGTCTCCAACAGTTGTTGACTTTGCTCCTGAGTAAGCACGTTCTCCAACATCCACCCTCATTCTTATATAATTTTCAAAAAGTCTTTAGTCAATAATCCACTATCTCATCATTTTCTCAATGAGAAAGTATACTCGGCTTACCGACCCATTTGAAATCCCGTTTCAAAAATTTCAAACTTATAGTTATTCTAAATAATTTCCAAAGCCTTCTTGCTCTTTGATCCTACCAGTAGAGGCGGCCATACCACATGGAAT
>JAZFZJ010000013.1:0-6450 GCA_036443915.1 Nitrospirales bacterium | reverse complement strand
TTGTAGATAAGGAAGGAGAGCCTACCATGGAGGGAATCGCGTTGTCTAAGCAATCTCCCTATGATAGGATCGGGTTCGATTTTCCTCCCTGTTTAGGATGTTGAAATAGTCCCCCAGTATTATTCATTTTTCACTCCCATGCACGTTTTTTTTAACAGAGGTTCTGGTTTCTCTTCTGCTTCCCTCTGCCAAAGATACCGTTTGGACAACCTGCTTGGTATCCTGACGATACGATGGGAATTCTCATGGTGAGGCATCCATAATGGGGCGTGTTGGGTTCGTTTTGGATCCGGTGTATTTTGAACATGAAATGGGCGCGAGCCATCCGGAATCCCCCGATCGGCTTCGAGCCATTCGTGCTCAATTGGAGTCTTCGGGAACGTGGTCCCGTTTGCGGCAGGTGACACCTCGTCGGGCAGAACGGACATGGGTGGAGGGGGTGCATCGTGCTGCCTATTTAGATAGCCTTGAACGCCGCTCCCCTGTGAGTGGCTATACGTCTCTCGATCCAGATACCTGTATGTCACCAGGCACCTTAGAGGCAGCCTACTTTGCGACCGGAGGAGCTTTGGCCGTCGTGGATGCGATCATGAGGAAGGAAATAGACCAGGCTTTTTGTGCGGTGCGTCCTCCCGGACATCATGCGGAAGCTGATCGGGCCATGGGATTTTGTTTTTTGAATTCGGTGGCCATTGCCGCGCGGTATATTCAACAGCACCATGGGCTGCACCGTGTGATGATTGTCGATTGGGATGTCCATCATGGCAATGGGACGCAACATACGTTTTATGATGACCCGTCGGTGTTGTTTTTTAGTACGCACCAATATCCCTATTATCCGGGGACCGGCCGGGACACCGAAACCGGTGCAGGGGAGGGTGTAGGGGCGACCATCAATGTGCCGCTACCGGGAGGACAGGGTAATGACGAATACCGGGAAATTTTCCAACACGTTTTGTTACCCGCAGCCGAAGCGTTTCAACCTGAATTTGTCCTAATTTCCGCTGGGTTTGATGCACATCGGGATGATCCCTTAGCCAGTATGGATTTAACCCAACAAGGGTATGCGGAGTTAACGGCCATTGTAGCGTCGATTGCCACGCAGTTCGCCGGTGGGCGAATTGTTTCGTGTTTAGAGGGCGGGTATCACCTCCAGGCTTTGGCCGAATCTGTGGACTCTCACGTCCTGGCTCTGCTCGAGAGTTAATTGTATGGGACACAAACGATCGTGGGGAGCTAAGGTTTGGGTCTTTCTACTGTTGGTGGTCGGGGTCGGGGTCTATATTTTTTATACTGAAATTCGCCCCACCGTCATCTTTGGGTTACGAGAGGATTATGCTCAGGCGATTCCCTATCAGCAGGTTCCGGCTGGGTTACAGAGCTTGAAGGCCGAGGAATGCGGGCGGTGTCATGAGGAAATTTACCAAGAATGGAAGTCGAGTATTCATGCCCAGGCCTTTCATGATCCGTTTTTTCAAGCCTATTGGAAAAAAGATAACAATATTTGGGTGTGTTTGAATTGCCATACGCCGTTAGAAAATCAACAGCCTACGCTCATCCAAGATATTCCCCGGGGGCGGGTGGAAAAAGCCTTTGAAATTCCTAATTATCGTTATGATCCCGAATTCCAACAAGAGGGCGTTACCTGCGCCGCTTGCCATGTTCGAGATGGGGTCATTTTAGGCCCCTATGACGACTCCGCTGCCCCCCATCCGACCCAATTCGATCCGTCCTTTCGCACCACCCAGGTCTGTTATCGCTGCCATAGTGTGGTGTCCGGGCCCCTGCAGTTTTATCGAGCCGGTCCTTGCGGGACCTTTGCCGAATATGAGGGGAAGTTTTTCATGAAGGAAAAGGGTTTGATTTGCCAGAGTTGTCATATGCCGGGAGTTCAACGACCGGTGGCCAAGGATAGTCCCATTCGGTTTGGGCGGCGGCATCTCTGGAAAGGGGGACATGATCCCGATATGATTAAGCGTGCGGTGGCGGTACAGGTTCAGCTCGATCCTCCTACCCCGCAACCAGGTGACGATGTTATCTTGACTCTCACGCTTATCAATGCTGGAGCTGGGCATAAAATTCCAACGGGGGACCCCGATCGGCACTTTACCGTCGAGTTTGAGGTACGGGATCCCAGTGGAACGGTCGTCCACCAGCAAACGGATACCATGGGTCGCTGGATTCTTTGGCAGCCGTTCATTGTCGAGGTGTACGATAACCGATTACTGCCATTGGCCAGTCGGGATTATACTTTTGGCTATGAAATGCCAGAGGGTGAAAAAGGGTGGAGGGTTCAGGCGCGAATTCGGTATCATATCCTGACTGACGACCAGCATAAGATGTTGCGAGACGACTATAGCCTCACCGGGGATGATCCGTATGTGTTTACCATATATGAACGGGAGTTCCCCTTGGATTCGACCTTGTCTGTGGCGGTGGACAACCAAGATCCGGATCCCCGGTTAGGGTGTGCCGTGCCGGCTGATGGGGGATCTGCTGATACACCAACAGGGATGTTCTCACTTCATTCATAAATATAAAGGGAAATGATCGTGAAGGAAGATTTTTTCATTGATACAGAAACCTTGTCCCAGAACTTGGGACGAGAGGATTTGGTTATTATTGATGTACGAGGGCCAGGGGCCTACACGTCCCATATTCCAGGTGCCGTGAATAGTACCTGGCATCAATACAGTGATCCCTCGGCTGTGGCAAAGGGAGTGTTGGATCCTGATTTGGGTCGATTGGAACAGCGTCTTCGTGCCTTGGGCCTTAGGCAAACCAGTGATGTGGTAATTTATTCGAACCCCTTCGATAATTGGGGCGACGAAGGTCGGATGTTTTGGATGTTGCAGTATTTGGGACATCCTAGTGTGAGAATTTTGGACGGCGGATGGGTAAAATGGGTGGCGGAACAGCGCCCCTTTGAGCACGACTTGGTGAAACCTCCAGCCGGTGATTTTACGGTCACGGTCCATCCCGAACTCCTAATACATAAAGAAGGGTTAAAAAAATTGGTAAAGGGGCAGCATCCGAATACGGTGGTGTTGGATGTGCGCAGTGTTGAAGAATATGCGGGGAAGGAAATTGATGGTCTGCCTCGAGCCGGTCATATTCCTTCGGCCGTGAATATTCCCTGGAATCAGTTTTTAAAGCCGGATGCCACTGTCAAGCCTTCTGATCAGGTCAAAAAAATTTTTGATGATCATGGTCTGGGGGAAAACCAAGAAATTATTACATATTGTCTTGGTGGAGTCAGGGCGGCATGGGTCTATAGTCTTCTCCGATATGTTGGGTATCAAGACGTGAAGGTGTACCCCGGTTCTTGGTGGGAATGGTCGCGGGATTTTGCCGCTCCGGCAGAGAAAGATGTGAAATTGTTATATAAGGTGAACAACCCAGAACAGGTCAAGCCATCTTGATCTTGAGGGTACTGCATGAGAGGATAGGATAAATTTCACAGTTGCGGGGGTTTCATCGTTTACATTTTTGGAAAGGGAGGTCACGGATGAACAGACGTTTGATGGTGAAGGGAATGGTCTTTTTATGCATGATGGGATTGCTCACCCTGGGAATATCGAGTAGTGTGGTGCTGGCTGGAGGAAACCCTCACGTTGCTGAGGCCATTGCCCATGCAGAAGCCGCGGTAGAACACGGAGAGTTGGGTCATCCGGATGCCCTGGTAGAGCATGCCCAAGAGGGATTAACCCACGGGCAAGCGGCCCAAAAAGAGGTCACCAACCCTCATTTGGATGAGGGGGTCCATGAATTGATGGAAGCGATCAAGCATGGGAAAAAGGGGCATGCGGAAATAGGCACCAAACATGCCAAAAGTGCTGTGATGCATTTGAAAGAGGTCAAGTAATTTTTTGGGTGAGACCGTGAGAAAGGCAGCGAAAGCGGGTAGGGGCAACTCTACCCGCTTTTTTTATGGACTGGAGTGGCAAGAATGAATGTAGGGTTTTATCAATTTTCTCCAGAATTTGGAGAGGTCGGGCGCAATCTACAATCCCTGCTTGGGGCTCTTGAGGCCTTTCGTGGGGATCTGCTGGTCTTCCCAGAATTGGCGCTTTCTGGGTATCAATTTCTTACCCACGAAGAAGCGCGGGAGCTTGCACAGGAGATTCCTTCGGATTCCTCTTTCAAACAGTTGGAAGAGGCGGTGAAAGATAAGAACCTTCATGTTGTGCTGGGATTGGCGGAACGAGACCAGGACCGGCTGTATAATTCTGCCGTCCTGATTGGGCCTCAAGGATATATGGGGACCTACCGCAAAACCCATTTATTTTTTGAGGAAACGCTGTGGTTTACCCCTGGCGATAGCGGATTTCAGATATGGGATATTGGCAGCGCGAAGGTAGGACTCATGGTCTGCTTTGATTGGTTCTATCCCGAGGCGGCGAGAACCTTGGCGTTAAAGGGTGCGGATATTCTATGCCATCCAAGTAACCTCGTCCTGCCATTTTGTCCGGATGCCATGGTGACCAGGTGTGTTGAAAACGGAACGTTTGCCATAACCGCCAATCGCGTGGGTCGGGAACAACGTGGAGAAAAACCTGCCTTACCCTTTATTGGGCTGAGTGAAATCGTGGCTCCGAATGGGCAAATTCTGCACCGGGCTTCGGAAAAAGAATCGGAATTGTCCATGTGTGAAATTGATGTGGCCCAAGCTCGTGACAAACGAATCAATCCGTACAATGATCTACTTAAAGACCGGCAGCCCCAATGGTATGGGTTGTAAATGCCAGGAGAAGGAAACCCAAGAGCGTGGCTCTTGGGTTGAATGGCTACAGGCAAATGGTGGGTTGGCTTGACATAACCATGAGGATGCAATACATCCTTTCATATGGGTGCCAACTTAGAATCTATACAAATGGATAGTCAGAATTTTCAGGGATGAATAGGTCTCTTCCCAGGGATGAGGAGGTGGTTATGACACGGTGGGTGGCGATTTTCGTTATGCTGGTGCTGGGGCTGACGGGTTGTATGGTATCGAAGTCCAAATATGAGGCCGCAGTGACGGACATGGAATCGGCCAAGGCGGGATTAGAAAAAGGCCGGATGCACCAGGAGGCGCTGGAAGAACAAATACTGAATTTGAAAGGGTTGAATGAAAAAATCTCTACGGATTTAGAGATGATGACCACAGAAGTACAACGTATTAAGGAAGGACGTAAAAACGAGCATACGTTGCTAGAAACTCGTGAACGGGAATTAGATGAGGCCAAAGCCCAACTGAGTACGAAGTTACGGGTGATAACTACTCAGTACCAGAAGGTCAAAGCGCAAAACCGAGCCCTTAAAAAAACGATTTTGCGGTATCAAAAAGAACTCAAAAGCACACATGAACCCGCTAGGAAGAGCACCAGGGGGAGTGTAAGGTCCTCCAAACAACCTAGTACTTCCAACCGGAAGGCGGCTTCTTCAGTTTCTTCAAAGATCACCCTACCGACCAAGCCAGTGGCTCCAAAAGTTTCCACCCCACCCACATTGCCAAAAATTTCAAGGCCTTTGGTGAATATCAATAAGGCGTCTGTCAGTGATCTCGTATTGACGCTTGGATTGAGTCGGGACCTGGCGGAAGAAGTCGTGTCCAATCGTCCCTATCGCCTGCGTGGAGAGTTGGTGGCCAAAAACGTCATTCCCAAAGCCACCTTTGATGAGATCAAAAGCCGCATCACCGCTGCTCCTTGAGAACCCCACGACCAGATTCAAATTTCCACATAAAAAAGGGACGTTCACATTGAATGAACGTCCCTTTTTTTTTGGCTAGAATGAGGGGTGCTCTCAAACTGTATACCACTGGTTAGTTTGTTGTTTCGATTGTATCCCAACCCTCATTTGGACTGTGAGTTAAAGAGCGATGAATTTTAATCTAGATATTCCCCATAGCTCTGCTACGCGGGTTTCATTATAGACAATGCGATCAACTTTCATCTGAATACTCCGCTGCTTGCGGCTGGGATCTTTATTCAAGAATTCCGTGTGGGGAGGTTTCTTTTAAGCAGCGGTCTTCGGTGATCTGGCCGTCCTGCAGATGGATGAGGCGATCTGTTTGGTGGGAAAGTTTTTCATTGTGGGTCACAATGATGAAGGCAGTTCCGTGGGTTTTATTCAATTTTCGTAATAAGTCAAAAAGTTCCTCCCCCGTGTGCGTGTCCAAATTTCCCGTGGGTTCGTCTGCGAGAACGAGATCGGGGGTTCGGATTA
This sequence comes from Nitrospirales bacterium, assembly GCA_036443915.1. Classification (GTDB taxonomy): domain Bacteria; phylum Nitrospirota; class Nitrospiria; order Nitrospirales; family UBA8639; genus Nitrospira_E. The sequence continues at coordinate 240 of JAZFZJ010000013.1, read as the reverse complement.
ACGCCCGAGCCACTGCCACACGTTGTTGCTCTCCACCGGATAACTCTCCCGGTTTATGGTGGAGCCGGTGGGACAGCCCCACTTCTGATAGTAAGGATTTGGCCGCCTCGATGGCTTGGGGTTTCGAAACTTTTTGGATAAGGGCTGGGAGATAGGTATTTTCCAGGGCCGTAAATTCTGGAAGCAGATGATGGAATTGAAACACAAAGCCGATAAACCGATTGCGAAAACCCGCTAAGT
>JAZFZJ010000012.1:0-19345 GCA_036443915.1 Nitrospirales bacterium | reverse complement strand
TTGCCAAGGCGAGGGTCGGGGGTTCAAATCCCCTTTCCCGCTCCAATTTTCCTCTACCATTTTCATCTAAAATTCAGAATGGGAAATGAAGATGATCCACCAGGGAGTGGATTCTTCTTTCATTCGTGAGAATTGTTTGGCCGTAAAACTACTCGGTATCCCTTTAAATCCAGCTCCTCTTCGAATTTCCACATTACAAAGTCGCCGACGAGTCTGAACATCTTTATTCCCGTTTCCCCTCTGCCATGTTATCGACGTTCGGAGGTCGGCTATCGTGGACAAGTCCTTTCGTTCACCCATCTTCATGGATATTAATTCTTTATGCACCGTGCCAAAGACCTCTGAAATATTATCTTTGGTAAAGAATCGATCGGGCGGACGAAATCGATCCTCGGCTAATAACTGACTCAATACTTCCCAAAAAACTTCATCATCCACGGCCGATAAAATACCCACCCGACTCCGTTGGATCATCAATATGAGGAGGGCTACGGGACCCAGCACCTCAAATTTCCATGGAGGGAAGGTCAATGTTTGTCCTCGGTGACTAACCTCTAAAACGTCCTCTCCTTCATAGTGAGTGGCTCGGTAAGTTCCCCGTGTGGACCGGAGGTGTTCCTGAATGCGTGACAGGCCGACCCGGCTGGGTTCGTAGGCAAATGTTGGGTTTGCTGGAGCATGGCAAGTACTCACCGTGTAGAGGGGTAACAAGGTTTTGGTCTTTTGAAACTGTTCTAAACTCATCCCACCCCAGAATTTAAATTGAAGCTCCTGAGGAGAAAAGCTGTGTAAGTGACGTTCCCGTTCCAAATCCTTGTGGTACACGCCGCCCACCCGAGAGCCAGGCAGCAACCGATCGAACGCATGCAACGTGAGTGGGGTCTTTTGATGGCGCAATTGAGGAACATACTGATCAACCAGTTCCTGTTCAAACGTTAAATCTCCTGCCCCAATATCCAATAATGAAGGGGACGTCACATGCCGTAAAACTTCATAGGGATTGAATTCCTGACGAACCAGTTCTTCCACCTGCTCTGTCGAAAGATCCTTTTCGGTTGCGTTCCCCTTTTCCTCCTGCGTCAGAATCCCCCACACAATGAGTGCACGAACAGCTTTGGAAGGAGGAAGGCCAGTCAATTCTTTGAGCGTCTGATGTGTCTGTCTTGCTTCAGGTTGTTGCCCAAATTGTTGGACCGCCTCTACCAAGCGGTCCCGATGCATGGGAACGAGAGCAGTTTTTTGAAGAAATTGAAGGAGTTTGGCTTGTGTTGCTGGAAATGAGCTAGGAGTTACAAATTTTCGGCTGGCTACCCAATGGTGAGGGTAGGCTTCTCGTACGCGCTTCATCTGTGCCCGTAATTCTTCGGCTCCAAGCATGTGCTCATCCATCAGACGACATCCCCCAAACAGCCACTCCTCTCACACCTCCTCCAAGCACCATAGCTGCTCATGATAGGGTGGAACAAGAAATATTCTTCGCAAATATTGCCCCCAAGAAGGGACTGTGTTACACCCTTCTTCTTGATGAACATTATTCCTGCGCCATATCTGAAACGAGCATCCCTGGCTTTTCTCTTGTGCCTCGCCTCCATTTTTGGAATCAACGGGTGTGCGACCTCCCAGGCGAACCCACTCTTTAAAGTTGGGGATATTTATGAGGTTTCTGAGCAGGAACTTCGTACCTTTGATGAGTTGGTTCCTCGCTTGCTAAAGGCTAATGTCATTTTTATTGGCGAGGAACATTACACACCCTCGCATCTTGCAGCTGCTCAACAAATTCTCGAGAACCTGCTGGCTCATGATCGTCATCCTACCCTGGCGATGGAAATGTTCAGCTGGGATGGCCAACAAGGGTTAGATCGGTATTTCCAAGAGCCGACCATGACTTGGGAACAATTGGTGGAAGATTCTCATTGGTCAAACAATTGGGGTGGCGAATTTTCGGATTATCAACCTTTAGTGGCTTTTGCCAAGTCCCATCATCTCAACATCTTAGCCCTCAACCCGCCAAGACCGTTAGTTCGGCTCGTTGCCACCAAAGGATTGACAGAAGCCTTAAATGATCCTGAAATGGCCAAATGGTCCATTGCGGAGCTGGTAACTGATGACCCCGAATATGAAAACTTGATCTTTGAACAAATTGAAACGTGTCATAAGGGTCTGCCAGACCACGTGTATCGACGAATCTTCGAGGCGTCAATCTTTCGGGACGAGGGAATGGCCAAGATTATTGCTCATTACCTGACTCACAAAGGCCCTTCAGATGGCCCATTGGTCAGTTACACAGGAGGGGGACATATCCAGTATGAAATTCCGGTCCCTAAACGGGTGAAACGGAACCAGCCTGATGCTCAATCCCTAACGATCTATCTGATAGCCTGGGATCCCTCAAAAGAGAAAGAAGTCCGTGCCGCCATTAAAGAAGGTATTGCCGACTTTCTCTGGCTGACCCCCTTGGGCCCCAAAGGCGTTCAAGCCCAATGTGGGTAAGGTATTCGATCACACAACCATTTTTGTCAATAAAAAGTAAGAGGAGGATGAGATGGGAGATCCCATTGTAATTGCACAACGAACCCCGTATGTCCTAGACATGGAACCTGGTACGTATTATTGGTGTCAATGTGGCCGATCCAAAACCCAGCCATTTTGCGATGGGTCCCATACGGGAACCGATTTTTCCCCCCTGGAAGTAAAGATAGAGGAAAAAAAGAAAATCGCCTGGTGTGGCTGTAAGCACAGTAAAAAATCACCATTTTGCGACGGCACTCATTCGCGCCTCGACCCTTAATTAACCGGGTCACTTTCACTCCAGAATCGCGAAGTATACATTCCAAACCTTTGTCTTATGGAGAACCAGGTTGCCATAACTTTTGGGAAGGAATGTAAATACGAATATAAATTAATTTACCTAGTGTAAATATTTTATATTTTTTATGGAATTGGTGACTTGCATCTCCACAAGAAAATTGACTAAAATTTTTGCCACTGGTCAGCCATGACTAGCCCAAAAACCTCTTTTCAAACATGTAAAACTGGAGGGACTTTTATGAGTCGAATTTTTGCAACTGCCAGTGCTGTTCTCCTGTTGGCCGCAACACCAGCTTTGGCCAATGTTCCTGGCGGAGGCTATGAAGGCATCACGGCCCTGTACTATGGGACCATCGGGGTGATCCTGGCCTATGGGGTGTATGATATTTTCTTTAAAAAATCATAACCTGTTAGTTCCATAGTCGCCTATTCTTACCTGCATGAGAGTCCTCTGGGTTTTAGAGAGAAGCGTCGTGTGTGTTCTTATTTGGGCTGAGGGCTGCTAGATTGAGGAGAATAGGTTTAAGCGTTTTCCAGACATTCTGAACCACGATTTGGTACCCCGCAGCGTTTGGGTGAAGCCCATCCCCCTGGTTTAAGTCTGGATGAGTAGCCACCCCTTCCAAGAGGAAGGGAATAAGGGGTGCCTCTAATTCCTTTGCCAACCGTCCATACATTCCCGAAAATTCTTCTGTGTAGTCTTCCCCGTAATTCAGGGGAATCTGCATTCCAGCTAAAATCACAACCACCCCTTCGGTCTGTATTCGTTCGATGATGGCTTTGAGATTCTCATATGTCTGATACAGAGGCTGTCCACGAAGTCCATCATTGGCTCCCAATTCCAGAATGACAACCTTCGGCTGACTTCTCAAAATCCACTCCACTCGTCGCACACCTCCAGCGGAAGTTTCCCCACTTACCCCTGCATTAATCACCTCGTACTGAAATCCCTTCTTGCGTAACCACCGTTCTAGCTGCCCTGGATAGGATTCGTCCGGCCCCACCCCAAGTCCGGCGGTTAAGCTATTACCAAAGGCCACGATCTTTGGAAAAGAGCCGTTAGTAGCCGCTCCTACTTGTGCTTCCAGGTTGGATAAAGTTGCGGTTGGTGACGGAGCGGATACGTCCTCTGACGCCTGGTCCATCGGCTCAGCAATGACAGGTGGTTCGTTTTCAGGAACGTCACAACCGGTCACCGCCAGACAGAAGAGCGCCAGGGCTGGTAAGATGATCAAACACTTCGACCATTGATGAATGTGTCCAACCTTCGTACCACGTGCGTGAATCCAGGTCTGTAAGCGACGTGCTTTCCTCTTCATCGCCTCAATCCCCTCACAACTCACCATCTCCATCCCTTCAACCTCTCATTTCGGTGAAGCATCTCAGCATGGAACTTCCGGCCGGAAATCAGACGGTTAAAATTTTACAGGACATCTCCTTCGATGTCCCAGCCCACCAGGTCCTTGCCATTGTTGGCCCTTCCGGAAGTGGAAAATCAACTCTTTTAGGCCTCTTGGCTGGCCTCGATCGACCCACCAAAGGTTCCATCCAAATTCACGAAACTGAAATTTCCTCACTGGCAGAAAAAGAGATGGCCCACTTTCGACGACAATACATTGGCTACGTCTTTCAAGCTTTCCATCTCATTCCCACGTTAACCGCGCTAGAAAACGTTGCCCTCCCTTTAGAGCTCCAGGGTGTGGCAATCGGTGAACAACGGGCTAAAACGCTCCTGCACTCTGTAGGGTTGGAACATCGATTGCACCATTATCCCATTCAACTTTCAGGTGGGGAACAACAGCGGGTCGCCTTGGCACGCGCATTTATCAGTCAACCGCCCCTCCTCCTAGCCGACGAACCCACTGGCAACCTCGACAGTGCAACCGGGGATCGCATAATCGATCTTCTCTGGGAACTCCATCAACAGCATGGCAGTACCCTAGTATTGGTCACTCACGATGCCTCCCTGGCCACACGGGCTCAACGCATTCTGACCTTGCGGGATGGAGCCTTAGTGGACGAAACCGCTCCTCCCCAGTCACTCTCTCATTCTCAAACATGATACACGTTTATTTTAAATTGGCTTGGCGTGAAACCTCCAGTTCTTGGTCTCGGTTTTTCTTTTTGTTTCTCTGCATCGCACTGGGAGTAGGGGCCATTGTAGCTGTCGATCTTTTTGCCACCAACGTGGAAGAGGTCATTTTAGGGGACGCGCGCGCACTATCGGGGGGAGATATAGAGTTATCCTGGCGACGTGGGATCAGCGAAAAAGGGCAAGACGTCTTGGACTCCTTATCTGCTCGAAACCTCATGATCTCTCATGTGACCGAACTTGCGGCCATGGCGGCGGTAGAACCCCTCGGGGGCAAAGAACCTTCCACGAACACCAGCTCACAACTCGTTGAGCTAAAAGCCCTAGATTCCACCTATCCCCTGTACGGGAGTGTTGTAGTAAAGCCTACTCAATCCATGGAACACCTTCTGGCTCCCTTCCCCCTTGGCTGCCACCGTCTCCCGTGTTTTGGGGCAGTCGCGCAAGAAGCTCTGTTGATTCGGCTCAATTTGGATGTGGGAAGGGAACTTCGCATTGGCCAAGCCAACTTTATCATCACCGCAGTGCTCAACAAAGAACCCGATAAAATTGCCACGGCCTTTAGTCTAGGCCCCAGAGTCATGATTGCCAGGGAAGCTCTGGCCGCAACCCAACTAGTACAAACAGGCAGCCGCATCCATGAACGGTACCGTCTGAAAATTTCTGACTCCACTTCCCTTGAGCGCTGGCTTGGTGAATTGCGTGGACGTCTCGGTCGGGAGGGTGTCCAAGTCCGCTCTTTCCGGGATGCCCAACCCAGACTTCGACGATTTCTTGACCAATTAAATCTCTATCTCGGCCTCATTGGTTTTACCATCTTGTTGGTGGGAGGAATTGGAGTGGCCTGTACCATTCAGGGATTTATCACTCAAAAAACACCCATTATCGCCACATTGAAAACATTAGGGGCCGATTCCCCACAAGTTATTGGGATCTACCTCACCCAAAGTCTTGTCCTGGGAAGCATCGGTAGTCTTATCGGTGGATTATTGGGAATGGGGCTTCATCAGGGATTGCCACTATTTCTTGAAGGGATCATTCCCGAAACATTCCCCATGCACCCCACAATCGTTCCCATTATACGTGGAATCGCAGTGGGAATGTTGGCCACATTAGCTTTTTCGTTGTGGCCCCTGTTGGCCATCCGTCATGTCTCTCCAGCGTTGGTTTTTCGCAAAGACGTCGACCACACCAAGTTTCTGGTACGGGGGCCTTCTTGGATAACTTCTTTGTGGAGCCTGATCAAAGATTGGTGGAGCGACCGGATGAAAGTAACGGTCAGCGTCTTTATGGTCGGATCTGTGATGGGCTTGGCCATCTGGCAAGCACACTCCTTTTCCCTCGGCATTTTTTTTTCTGGGGCCTTTGTCTTAGCCGTTTTGGCCTTACTTGCCGGAACAACCGTTTTATTCTGGATATTACGCCACGTTCATTTTCCTCAACGGTTTCTGTTGCGTCACACCGTCAACAATCTTCAGCGTCCAGGAAATTTTACCAAAGCCATGACCTTGGCCATTGGCATTGGGGTCATGCTTATGACCACCCTGACAACCGTTCAGCAATCCTTGCTTGATCTCATTGGCAATCAAATCCCAAGCAATGCCCCTTCCTTTTTTTTCATTGACATTCAACCGGATCAACAACCTGCCTTCGAGAAGATCCTAGAACACCATATTCCAGGAGCACCCTATGAATTGGTACCGGTCCTGCGATCTCGTCTCACAGCGATTAATGGACAACCCATTCATCCTGAAGAGCATAAAGGAAAACGGAACGGTTGGTATTTCACAAGAGAATATGTGATTACCACGGTCCATAGCCTTCCCAAAGACAACGTCCTCACTCAAGGCCAATGGTGGGTTGATCGTACCTCTCCGATCTCGAAAGACCCAGCAAAGGCTCTGTCCGATTTGCCATCGGTATCGGTGGAAGACAAGGCAGCAAAAAATTTGGGATTAACCCTGGGATCAACCCTGACGTTGGATATTCAAGGGGTTCCTTTTGTGGTGCAAGTCAGCAGTCTTCGAAAGGTCGACTGGAGCAGTTTTTCCATGAACTTCTTTATGATTGTTGAACCTGGCTCCCTTGAAGGTGCCCCCTTGACGTATATTGCCACAGCCAGGGTTCCAAATACTTTAGAGGTTCCCCTTCAACAAGCCATTGTCGCTGATTTACCCAATGTGACCGCGATTAATATTGGGGACGTGCTGGACAACATTGCCCGAATATTTCGCCAACTAGCGATGGGGATTCAGGCACTTGCCCTCTTATGTTTGATAACCGGAGGAGTGGTCGTGATCGCCGCGATTTCCGTAAACCGCTATCGGCGACTGCACGAATTAGCAATATTGAAGGTCTTAGGCGGAAGCCGTGGCCTCCTGTTGTTTTCCCTCGGGATGGAGTTTGGAGTGATTGGTGGATTTGCTGCGCTTATCGGACTGGGGTTGGGGTGCTTGCTCTCAGTGTCAATATTACACGTATTTTTTGAGTTGACTTGGACCCTAGATCTGCCCCTCCTGTTCACCGGCTTGCTACTAACGATATTGCTTACCCTTTTAACAGGATTTCTTGCGACGTATCGCTTACTGGGGTTCCCACCCTTATCTGTTCTTCGTCAAGAATAATGGCTGAAAAGCTATGTCCTTCGGTTTGAAAAAGCGGACATTTCCAAGGACTGCCCACTGTCCTCTTTCTTCATCGGCCTTATCAAAAAGGATACAGTTTGTATCAATTTGGTTATGAACTTCGCTCACTCTCCATAAATCTTCTCACATTGAAATTCCAATATTTAGGAATCGGATTTCAAGAAATCCCACAATTCCCCATACATTTCTGTAATTTGTAAACTGCCGTTCATTGAAATCCATTTGATTTCTTGTTTGGTACATCCTTTGCTTACCCTATATAAACAGTATCCATCAAGAAAGGGAACACATGGAAATTATTCTTGTCATCTTCCTCACGGGCCTTGGGTTATTGGGAGGAATGTTTTTCATTTGGAAGGGCGATCACCATTCAGCCTCCGACGAACGGCTTCCTTCCCCCGCCAAAGACTATATTCCACGCGAACGCAAGAAGCAGGTGGTATAAAACCTTGTTGCTAAAACGAGGAAAAGTAAGTCCTTGGATCTATAGCACTCACTCTAAATCCAAGTTTAGTCGGCTGAATCCATCAAATTGAAGGTTCAGGCGCTTGGGTCATGGGCATTATGAAAAGGAGAAAACCCTGATGGCTAAAAACATGTTAATCATTGAAGATGATGGGGTCAGTCGCGATTTACTTCGCCTGGTCTTTGAATACGATGGGTTCACATGCGCAGAAGCAGAAAACGGAGCCATGGGGCTAACCATGGTTGACTCCCAACCTTTTGACATCATTATTCTGGATAATGTCATGCCCGTGATGAGCGGCCTGGAGTTTCTTCATGAGTTACAACACAAACCCAATAAACCCAATGCTCCCGTCATCATGATCACGGGATTTCTCAATACAGCAATCCGTGAAAAAGCCACCACATTGGGAGCCTATACCATTGTAGGAAAGCCATATGACCTTGGAGAACTGCGCGCATTGGTCGCTCAACTTTGCATGGGTCAAACCCCTTCTCTCAAAGGAAAATCTTTGTTGCCAAAATAACCAACTCAACGAGTCTACCTGAAATGTCTTTCAAACTTTCATTCCAATTGGTCTACCAAGAATAAGAGATAACAGAACGCGAACCCCTATTTTCGGAAGAACTGTTTCAAAAATTCTTGGCCGTCTTTCAAAAGATTCTTTAATTCTTTGTTATCTCCTTGCAACACTTTCTCAAGTCTCTTCTCCACATTTTTTTGTATTTGATTCCCCAAAGATCTGGTATCTAGTCGAAGCACGGGATTCTGAACCGTCCCCTTTACCACAAAGGGAAGTTCCAACTGTCCTGCTCGTAAAACCAATTTGGCCTGGGGGAACCGTTGAATAACCTGATCGGCAATAGCCCGAGGGACAGCTATTCTCCCCTGTAAATCCACCGATTGATCGAATCTAAGCATCCCAGCCCCCTGTAATGAAAAATTCGGGGCTTCCACTTCCAAGTATTGAATAAACAATCCCTTATCCTTCAGATCGGTCTTTGCCTCGATTCGAGAAAAGTTCGTGACACCGGTGGATTCTCCCAGAACCCCAGGCATGCGTAAGGCTTGCTCAATGGCCTGAATGAGATCAAAGCCCACCACGTTCCCGTCCCGAAGTCTTAACTGAGCCGGTCCTTTGAGTTGGGGTGATCCAGAAGGCAGCAACACACCACTCACTTTCCATTGAAAATCCCCCCTTCCAGTCATGCGGACTGCGGAGGGGCGGAAGACCTTTAGTAGTGACTCTGCAGAAAAATCCTGGAACCTACCTTGAAGAAAAAAAACAGGAAAAGAGGGCGTCCCCTCCCATTTACCTTGTGCCTCAAGAGTTCCCCCAAAAGCTTTTGTGGTGAGGGATACCAAATCAATCTGTTTTCCCCTGATTACCGTTTCAAATTTGACCTGTTCCAATGAAAACGGTTGTTGAATAGCAAAAGAAATGGGAAGATCCTGCGATGAAATGAAGAGAGTTTCTCCAACCAAGGAAAAACGTGAAGGGGTGCCCTTTCCCGAAAGCTGAATGATTGACTCACCAAGTTCAAGATTCATCTTGAAGGAATCAATTGTTACCTCAGAAAATGAGAAAGATTGTGTTTTCGAAATAATTTGAGCCGATAGATGGGCGTGAAGTTGATGTAATCCAACGGGCTTTTCTAGTCCGAGTTCGACTGGAATATCATCCGTGTTTGCATTCGGTATTTGCAGGTCTAGCTCAAGTCGCCCAGCTCTGAGTTTGCCTTGTGCCGTTGCGACCACATTACCCATGTTGACCACGACATTGATTTCGGAAATATCCAAATTTGATTGAAGCGGCCCCAAACGGCCTTTTACCTGAAAAGGCATTCGATAGGGGATCATGGTACCTTTTGCCCGAAAAATGGCGGTCTGCCCAATTTGCACTGACTCCGTATGCAACTCCAGATTTTCAATGACATACGCCCGCGAAATTTTTGGGGATTGATCTACGTATTTCAGTGTTCCACCCATCATTGAAAAACGTTTCACTCCGAACACACCCAAGAAGGGCATCAACGAGTTCTCTGGATCGAAAGGCTGCTCGGTAGGTTGAGTGGAAGCAGGGTCCTTTCCAATCGTGGCCATATTGAGTGTCCCCTTTTTTGACCGAATGACATGTACGGTCGGGTCCTGAATGACCACGGATTCCACCTGAATGCGGCGTTGAAGGAGTGGTGCCCAAAGTACTACTACCTGGACAGAAGGCACTGTGACAAAGGGAGTCGGACTAAACGTGGGATCATCAGCAATCCGGACATCTTTCAACCGAACCCCTAGTTTCGGAATAAGCGTCAACCGGACATCTTGGACCTCAATTTTTCGATGAAGCGCCTGTTCCAGAATTGGGAGGTACTGGTCACGGTAGCGATTCAGATCCAAAAGAAAAGGCAAGAGCAGAACGACGAGGGTCAGCAGTCCTATGACGATGACCATACCAACTAACAATTTTTTCAAGACAATTATTTCCTCCCACTCCATTCAAGAAGATTAACGCATTTTAACATCCAGGATTCCTCTCGGGAAAAGACTGTTCCAACATATCGACACCGCCCAAGGTATCAGGTATCTTCTGAGCCTGTTGCAAAAGCATGCCCTCGCGAAGACGCAGGGTCCGCCAGCTGTGTTCCCTGCCTTCGCCGGAGCGGCTTCGCGCAGGCAGGTCGGACCTTTACCGTCCTCCCGTACTCCGTGTACGCTCCGGGCGCCAAAGCCCCTGCGGTCTTGCCCGAGGAAAGGCACGTCTTGGCGCGCATGGGCTGAACGAGTGAGACAGCCGGCCTTTTTGAACAGGCCCCTTGCTGATGATGATTCATGGAATTGGTCAGAGGGGATGACATTCTAAAACTTTTTGCATTATTTAACAGCCCTCTTCTGTGAACTTTAGTCACTCGAAACTGCAAGTATGACTTCCCAACTTGAAGACCCTTCTCATCTGCCCGTTCACCATGTCGTGTTGGTAGACGCCTCAGGCTTCATTTTTAGGGCTTTTCATGCCATTCAACCACTGACTCGACCAGACGGGACACCCGTCAATGCGGTCTATGGCTTTATCACCATGTTAATGAAGCTTCTGGACGACATGAAACCACAACATATCGCCATTATTTTTGATTCCGCACGAAAGACCTTTCGGAATGACCTGGACCCCAACTATAAAGCCAACCGGACCGAGCCTCCCGACGAATTGGTTCCCCAATTCGCCCTTGTGCGAGAGGCAACTCGCGCATTTAATTTTGACTGCATTGAACTCAACGGGTTTGAGGCCGATGACCTCATTGCCACATACACAAAACACGCTTTCGAGGCCGGCGCCGAGGTGACCATTGTCTCCTCAGACAAAGACCTCATGCAGTTAGTGTCCGACCAAGTCAGCATGTTTGATTCCTTTAAAAATCTTCGAATTGGCCCCCAACAAGTCAAGGAAAAATTCGGTGTTCCACCCGAGAAAGTCGTCGATGTGCAGGCTCTTGCAGGAGATTCAACAGACAATATCCCTGGTGTGCCAGGGATCGGTGTCAAAACGGCCGCGCAATTGATCCAAGAATATGGGGATTTGGATACCCTTCTTGCTCGTGCATCGGAGATTAAACAAACCAAACGCCGGGAAAATCTCCTGGAACATGCCGACAAAGCCCGATTGTCCCGCGAATTAGTCCGACTGCGCTCGAATGTGCCCCTTGCAATCCCATTGGATCAACTAGGCCGTCGACCCCCGAATAAAGAGGCCTTGGAAGCTTTTTTAGCTGAACAGGGCTTTAAGTCGATTCTTGCTCGCATTCAAAGTCGCATGAAGGTTGAACCGGATACTAGCTCTAAGTCTTCCCCAACCAATCTAATTGACGAGGTAGATAAAATTCCCCAACCCTCTCAAACCCATTACGAACTCATTCAATCGATTTCAAGTCTTGAGAACCTGATTGAAGAGGCCATTCAACATGGGATCGTTGCCGTGGATACCGAAACCACTTCCCTCGATCAAACCCGGGCTGAACTGGTAGGAATTTCATTGAGCCTGAAACCTGGCCAGGCCTGTTATATCCCTGTAGGTCATGTAAGACCAGGGTCCACATCTCATCAGGATTTATTATCTCACACGGCTTCTACATCATTACCTGAAGCCCCTAAACAAATTCCCCTTCAAACCGTATTGGACATACTTCGGCCCCTCCTTAACGATCCGGGAGTCCTGAAGGTCGGGCACAATATCAAATACGATATGGTCGTGTTTCGCCGATATGGCATTCACATGGCTCCGGTAGACGATACGATGCTGCTTTCCTACGTCTTAGAAGGTGGCAGTCATGGACATGGCATGGATGCCCTTGCGGAACTCTACCTCGGGCATACAACCATCAAATACAAAGACGTGACCGGTACCGGAAAGTCTCAGATCAGGTTCGATCAGGTTTCGTTGGAGAAAGCCCTGGATTACGCTGCAGAAGATGCGGATATTACCCTCCGTCTCCATCAAGTTCTCAAACCTCGTTTGGTGACCGACCACCTGGCCACGGTTTATGAAACACTCGAACGTCCCTTGATTCCTGTACTTGGCGCCATGGAGGAAAAAGGCATCAAGGTTGAGGCGGCCCAACTCAAACAAGCCAGCCAAGAATTTTCTCGTCGGCTCCAAGAACTGGAACAGGACATTCATCACTTGGCGGGAAAGGTCTTCAATGTGGGTTCCCCCAAACAACTTGGGGAAGTTTTGTTTGAGGATTTAGGTTTAGAAGGTGGCCAAAAAAGTAAAGCCGGAAGTTATGGTACTGGAGCTGATGTTCTGGAATCTCTGGCTGCACAAGGCCATGAACTCCCCACACACGTTCTGGAATGGCGGCATTTAGAAAAACTCCGCAGTACCTATGCCGACGCACTCATTCACCAAATCAATCCGCAGACGAATCGAGTGCATACGTCGTATGCCATGGCTTCCGCGGCAACGGGTCGCTTGTCTTCTACAGATCCCAATCTCCAGAATATTCCAATCCGCACCGAAGAGGGGCGAAGAATTCGACGGGCTTTCGTGTCAGAACCAGGCTGCACACTTCTATCCCTGGATTACTCACAAATTGAACTGCGATTGTTGGCCCATGTGGCGGATATTCCTGTTCTCAAACAGGCCTTCTGGGAAGGCCAGGATATTCATGCCCTTACCGCCAGCCAGGTATTCGGCATCCCGCCAGAACAGATGGAAGCTGGAATCCGACGGAAAGCCAAGGCCATCAACTTCGGGATCATCTATGGGATCAGCCCATTTGGATTAGCCCGACAATTAGGGGTGGAACAAGCAGAAGCCGCCTCTTACATCAAAGCCTATTTCGAACAATATCCTGGCATTCAAGACTATATGGAACGTACCAAACAATTTTGCCGGGAACGTGGATATGTCCAAACCTTATTCGGCCGGCGATGCCACGTTCCCGCTATCAACGATAAAAATCCTGCGCGCCGAAACTTTTCAGAACGGGCCGCTATTAACGCCCCCTTGCAAGGAACAGCCGCCGATATTTTAAAACGGGCCATGATCCGAGTCCCTTCAGTTTTGGAACAGCAGGGCTTAACCGACAAGGCCCACATGCTTTTAACTGTCCATGACGAACTGCTCTTCGAAGTCCAAGAATCCGTGTTGGACCAAACAGCTACAGTCATAAAACAAGTCATGGAGTTCGCCACCCTCCCATCACTTCAATTGTCTATCCCACTCACCGTGGAGATCGGTCATGGCCATTCCTGGGACGAAGCCCATTAAACTCTGAGTGAAGAGGTCCATCTAGCCTGAAATCTGCCGTACATAAATAAAAAATACTTAGTTATTTATGAATTTTTTGACTTCTTTAAAAAATAGTTATAGACTATGGTCAATGACTATGGTTAATTATTGAAAAAATAAGATAAGATTAAGGATTAGAGATGGAGAGGGTCCCCATTTCAAAGTTTAAAGCTACCTGCCTGGCGTTACTCGACAAAGTGAAACGCACGGGACAACCTATCCTGGTAACGCGAAAAGGCGATCCCATTGCTCAGGTGAATCCCCCCACCCCTTCGCCTCTCCCTCAATCATGGTTGGGGTCGATGCAAGGAACAGGGCAAATCCTTGGCGACGTTATGAGCTCCCCCACTAAGCCAACCGATTGGGAAGCTCTCGACCCTTGAACCTCCTCCTAGATACGCATATCTTTCTCTGGGCTCTTTTAGAACCCAACCGCCTCAGTCTCAATGTGAAGTCTGAATTGGAAAACTCCTCGAACGAACTGTGGCTCTCACCCCTAACCACCTGGGAAGTGTTGATGCTCTCTGAAAAGGGAAAAATAACGTTAAGCCCTGACCCCCTCAGTTGGATTCGCCAAGCCTACAAACACATTCCTTTTCAAGAAGCTCGACTTAATCATGAAGTAGCCATTCAAAGCCGCCAATTGTCCTTATCCCACAAAGATCCGGTCGATCGATTTCTGTGTGCCACTGCCCTCACCTATGATTTGACTCTTGTTACTGCCGATACTCGATTATTGGAATCACAGGAATATGCGACCCTTTCTAATTCATAACACACCATGAGAAAGCAAAAGAGAAGGGGGAAAGAAGATTTATGGAAATACCGACCTATGGGGAGTTATTGAAACTCGTCTGGTTTCTGGTGTGGCGACATGTAGTGATTCTGATGTTTGTCAGTATGACCATCGGATGGGGGATTCCCGTGATCCTTAATACCACGGTCTCTTCATCGTCCCAATACATCTTAGAAATCTGTATCTATGGGGTTTTGTTCTTTGGCATAACCCCATTCATTTTGAAAACACTGTTTCAAAAACAATTTCAAGGCTTTCAAGTCATCTTTCAACGCGAAACCGAGTCACCATCGCTTTCCTCGTCATAACATTTGTTTAATAAGCGCCTTGATATTCCCTATGAAAATCGCCACCTGGAATGTCAATTCAATCAGAGTGCGGATTCCTCATCTGATGGATTGGGTCAAACGGGCCGACCCAGACATCGTCTTACTTCAAGAACTGAAGACCACTGATGATCAATTCCCCCGTATGGCTATGGATGAGCTTGGCTATAATTTGGCGATGGTCGGGCAAAAAACATACAACGGTGTGGCGATCCTCTCCAAGCTGCCCATTAATGTGGAGCAAACCGCACTTCCTGGAGACTCCACTGATGAACAAGCTCGTTACGTGGAAGCTGTAGTGGGAAACGTTCGAGTCGCTTCTATTTATTTACCCCATGGCAATCCGGTAGAGACCGAAAAGTTTACGTACAAACTCAGATGGATGGACCGATTAACGGCCCACGCCCAATCCCTCTTGGCATTGGAGGAGGCTGTGGTGTTAGGAGGTGATTTCAACGTGTGTCCAACCAACCACGACGTCTATGATCCCAAAGGCTTTGCTGACGATGCCCTCTGCCGCCCGGAATCACGGGCACGTTTTCGGGCACTCTGCCATCTTGGCTACACGGATGCCCTCCGAGCTTTTCATTCGGAGATTGGGCTCTTTACCTATTGGGACTACCAGGCTGGCCGGTGGAACCGGGATGAAGGCCTGCGTATCGATCACCTCATGCTCACTCCCCAAGCAGTAGATCGGTTGGTCGCCTCAGAAGTAGATCGTGGACCACGGGGCATGGACAAACCCTCCGATCACACGCCTGTCTGGTGTGAACTCGAAAATTGAGCTCCTCTTAGCCCATCTTGGTCAGCCCCCCAACTTAACACCCACTACATCATCTTCCAGTGGATCCTTTTTTCACCTGATCAGGTGAGAAGAGAAAGGAACTCTTCTAAGCCTATTTAGGGTTGTTGAATAATTCGAAATCCTTTCAATGCCGATTGGCTTTGCCATTTTCCATAGATTATCAATAGCAAGAGGGAATGTTCGAAAAGTCGCGCTGTCTCACTCGCCCAGCCCGTGCGCGCCAAGACGTGCCTTTCCTCGGGCAAGGCCGCTGGGCTTTGGGCGCGCGGAGCATACAGATGAGTACGTGAGCACGACAAAAGATCGAGAACGCCGCTGGCGAACCCTGCGCCTTCGCGAGGGTATGCTTTTTGAACAATCCCTCCGTTTTCATAATGTTTCATGCCATCTGACAGATTGGGATGCTATTGAACAAATTTTGGATTGTCCAACAGACTCCTCAGATATTGTTTCCCTCTTTGACAATGTGGAAAATTAATTCCTTGGGGAACCAATCATCGGCTTTTTGTTCTGAGGACTAGCGAGAAAAGGGAAAATGCTCTATTCTTAACCAACATCCTTAAGACTGGGCTCCTCCAACCTTTCCAAAATTTCTTACCTCTTGACCATGGACTCCATTAAATTTGGCACCTCAGGATGGCGGGCCATTGTCGCCGAAGATTTTACGGTCCAAAACATTCGGATCGTATGCCAAGGCATTGCCCAATATCTCCGCCAGCAAAAGATTGGGCAAAAGGGTATTCTCATTGGGTATGATGCTAGGTTCTTGGGTGAACATTTTGCCAAAGTGGCGGCAGAAGTCATGGCAGGGCATGGGATCCCTTGTCTCATTTGTGACCGGGATACACCCACTCCCACCATTTCCTACCATGTTATCCACCACAACCTGGCAGGCGGGATTAACATCTCAGCTAGCCACAATCCTCCAGAATGGAATGGTATAAAATTTACGCCTGATTGGGGAGGACCGGCCTTACCCGAGACAACCAAAGCCATTGAACTCCGCATACTACCCCTGTTGCACGGGGAACATATTAAATGGGCTCCCTGGGAACAAGCCAAAAATGAAGGGATGGTTCGGCATTTTGATCCGCAACCCGACTACCTTAAAGCACTGGAACAACACGTGGACCGCGATCGTATCCGAAACGGCCGGATTCGTGTGGTCTTTGATCCCCTGTTCGGAACAGCGCGAAATTATTTAGATGAATTCCTTCGTCAGGCTGGGGTCAAAATGGCTGTCCTCCATCATTGGCGAGACCCCTACTTTGGAGGCCTTCGACCTGAACCGACAGAGGAAAACCTTCAGGAGCTGAAGGAAACGGTTCGCCGTGAAGGGGCACACTTGGGGCTTGCCACCGACGGAGACGGAGACCGGTTCGGCATCGTGGACGCCGATGGCACATTCATCCAAGCCAATTATATCTTGGCTCTGTTATTGGATTACCTCATTCATAGCCGGCAATGGACGGGAGGAGTCGGCCGCTCAGTCGCCACCACCCACTTGATTGATGCCGTAGCCGCTCATCATGGTCTGACCGTGCATGAGACCCCGGTTGGGTTCAAGTTTATCGGGGAATTACTGGCCAAGAGGGAAATCGTCTTCGGTGGTGAAGAAAGTGCCGGCATGTCTATTAAAGGCCACGTACCAGAAAAAGACGGCATCCTGGCAGGCGCGTTGGTTGCTGAAATGGTGGCTTTTACCGGGAAAACTATTCAGGACTCCTTAAAGAATCTCTTTCAGCGAGTGGGACCCGTGTCAACGACACGAAAAGACTTGACCATTACCCAACTTATGCGTGAACAGATCAAACAGGTCATCGACCATCCGCCAACCAGCTTTGCGGGAGCAGAAGTCACACAGGTGAATAAACTGGATGGCTGCAAACTCCTGCTATCCGATGGCGGTTGGTTTCTCCTTCGTCCCTCAGGGACCGAGCCCATCGTCCGGTGCTACGGCGAAGCCAAAACGCCTGACCGTCTCAAAGAGATCATGCAAGCCGGTAAGGATCTTCTCAAGATTCCTTAAGCCTAAACCCTCACCTTTTATCTCATTTTTTTCTTCCTGTCGGAGTTCTCTTCCCTAACTCAATCGTTCCTCACTCATTCAATTCTTGACTAATTGCGCGACCCGGATCGTCAGAAATCATTGGGAGCGACCGTGCCCGAGTAAAACCCGAACAATGGAGAAAAAGCTTTGAGTAATTTTAGAGCAATGGCTGAAAGGTTTGGGATTTGAGAAGGAGAGAAAAAGAGGGAAGCGGGTGAACAAAAGGTCCACCCGCCGTTTCATGAGACTTTGCTGGAATTACTGCGGTTCAGGGAGAGAAAGAAAGGGCTCCAGCATCAGGGGAAACTGGTGGAGTGGCTTTGGCCGATTTAGCGGCACGTTTTTCCTCAACCTTTTCTAACTCATGGTCCACCGCTTGAAATGCCGCCCGAATGGCCTCTTCAAAGGTTTTGGATTCTTTTCTGGCTGTAAGGGTCCGACGACCTGTAATCGTAAGGACCACCAAAGCTTCCGCGTTATCTGCCCCCTTTTTATGGTGGGCATTTTTGGTCAGGGTGACCCGAGCATGGGTAATCCGAATCGCACTCGTGGACAACGCCTCAACTCGTCGTTCAATTTCCGTCTTCCAGCGAGGTGTCATGCCCACATTACGACTCTCAATTTTTAAATCCACAGGCTGTACATCCATTCTTGGTCCTCCCATTTAAGCCCGTATAAGGACTTAGCCGAATCTTGGTGGTGCGAAAATCATTCGGATTGTAAATAGGTACCCTCTTTCTCTTCCATCTACTACAGTGTAAAAATATTTAGAAGTACAGTCAAAGGCAAATAAGGCCACGCGCGTAATATTTTCTGGTTCTGGTAGACTGTAAAGGGTAGTTCAAATTTTGGATTCTCTAGGGGGCCGAAGGAATCCCCAGGGGATCCTGAAAAAATCCGACCGAGCTGGAGGGGCTTTTTTGAACATACCCTGTTGTCACTTAAAGGCCCTGGGAGGAAATAAACAATGAGCAGGATAGAGCAATTTTTGAATAATTCAACAGTCCCCAAGATGGTCTAGGGTATCAATGAAGGAGGTACCACATGTCGATGAATAGGAGGAATCTTATGAAAGTCGGTTTCGCATTGGGGTTCGGATTTGTGGCCAAATCCCTAGGTGTCTCTTTGGCAGCCACCAACCCTTCGTCAGAAGGAGTGGATTGGACCAAAATTACCAAAACGGATGAGGAATGGCGAGCCCTCTTGACCCCCATACAATATCGAGTGTTGCGCCAGGAAGGCACGGAGTCCCCCTTTACGAACGAATACGATTCAAACAAGGCCAAAGGCACCTATGAATGCGGGGGATGTGGCTTGGCATTATTTTCCTCAGACCACAAGTTTGATAGTAGAACAGGCTGGCCAAGCTTTTGGCAGCCCATTTCGGAAAAGGTTGTCGAAACCAAGACCGATTGGAAAATTATCTATCCACGCACGGAAGTCCATTGTGCCCGATGTGGCGGCCACCAGGGACACATCTTTGATGATGGTCCACAGCCTACGGGCTTGCGGTATTGCATAAATTCCGCCGCGTTGAAGTTTATTCCGGTCTAAGAAGACTGCGTGCTAAAG
>JAZFZJ010000011.1:0-9828 GCA_036443915.1 Nitrospirales bacterium | reverse complement strand
ACCCCGTGGACAATAGGATCAATATTATTAAGGGCAAAGAAAAAACGAGCAATGATGGTTCGGTGTTGTCCATCTTCTATGAAAAGGCTTTCTTTGTCGTTCTCGACTACTTGGTAGAAAGACCACGGCGGGATTTTTTCCCCTTCTCTCACAAAATATTCTGGGGTTTTTTTTAAATCTTCAAGCCCCCTTTCTATTCTTTTAAACATAATCCCATTAACTCCTACGATATACTGATATAGAGGGTATTCCGCGTAGGTGTCGAATGAGGTGCCAACAAGATTTCTTAAATCGACGCTCTGATTGGTGTCTATTCGGATGTGCGAATAATCATTTATTATAGTCAAAGGAGAAAGAAATTCGAGTTTTTCATTGGCAAACGGCACGGCGCTGAAATCCATATCCTCGATATTGGTCAGATACTTTTTTTCACTCATCTCACATCTCCATTCCTTTCGCCAACTCCAACGCTTCGCGTTGTTCGACACCTCACACATAGGCACATTCAGAAGCCCAGCGTTTCATGCCCTCTTCATTGAGGGTGGCGTCTCGTGCGACTGAAAGAGGATTAATCCTTCTGCCCAGTTTTTTTAATAATGTGGTACCCAAATTGGGTTTTGACCACTGGGCTCACACTTCCATGACTCATGCGTTTGATCGCATCTTCAAAGGGTTTGACCATTTTGCCGGGACCAAACCACCCCAGATCACCACTTTTGGATTTGCTTGGACAGGTAGAAAATTCTTTCGCCAAGTCTCCAAATTTTCCTCCGCTTTTCAGACGTTTTCTCAGTTCGATGGCTAACCCTTTTTCTTTCACTAAAATATGACTCGCTCTCCACTCCATACGTTCTCCTTTCTCTCCATATTTCCCTCACATCTCCAATCCTTTGGCGAGATCTAGTGCCTCCCGCTGTTCGACACCCAAATAATGCGCCGTGCTGGCAATGCTCTTGTGTCCGAGTAACAACTGACACGCTTTCAGGTTATTGGTATCACCATTTATTTTTCTTATCCAGCAAGGCAAGCCTATAACTCCGATTTAAGAAAAATGATGAGAATAAGACTGGAAAGCAAATAAAGACGCCGGATACCTTCCTTGTCTTTCCGCTGATTTTTTCTATTTGACACGTTTGGGAAATTTTTGGTTATTTTAAGAAATAAGTCAAGAAATTGGAATAGTGGCAAATTTGCTTTTCAGAAATCAGACAGAAAATCAAAGAAAGGTGGCAGATAACTTTACCGTATTCGCATAAAAAACCCACTTAGGGGTTATGTTCCCTTTAAATCACATCATTTGAGAGCTTCATGAGAAGAATAATGTGAATGCGGGGCATGGAGAAGCAGGATGACAGAAACGAGCCTATAAAATAAATCTGTCCCATTTTTATAAGATAATCAGTCCCGATTTTCTTTTCCCGTATTTAGTGGCTGGCCACCTTCAAGCCTAAAGGACATTCCCTGACTTTGCAACATTGTTATCTTTTGGGTGGGGTCCCCTTTGAACCAAGAAGATGTATGTACCCTCCTTATTCCGCCACCCAGTTTTCGATTCGAAGGCCTGGCACTCGCCTGAACTCGTTTTCATTGTTGGTAACCAAACGAGCATCCAAACTACGTGCATGTGCGGCAATTAACAAATCCATGGCCCCGATGAGCCGTCCTTTCTGTTCAAGGTATCCTCTGATGGTTCCATAGGTGACGGCTGCTTCATGATCAAATCCGGCAACCTCTAAAGGTACAATAAACTGCTCCAGCGCATGCCGATTCCTTTGCGCATCACGACTCTTGCTTGCACCATATTCCAATTCCGCCAATGTGATCACCGAGATCCCCACCTCCCCAACTGAGAACGCTGTAAAACGTTCAAGGACCGCAGATGGCTGCCGTTTGATGATGTAAATACAGATATTGGTGTCTAGCATGACTTTCACGAAAACAACTTGCCCCTCTTTTGAATGCGTGGCTGGCTCCGTCCATTGGCCATAAAGTCTTCGGTGAACTTCTTGAGACTCTCGACCAGTGAAGTCCATGATTTCTTTTTTGGGCGAAGGACAAGTGAATTACCTTTTTTTTGAATTTCCACCTCCTCACCTTCCAGCTGAAACTCCTTTGGTATTCTCACAGCTTGACTATTCCCACTCCGAAATATTTTGGCTGTTTTCATTGGAACGACCTCCTTTATGTATATACATTAGGATATACATTAAACCGAAATCTGTCAACATCGGCGTGTACCACCTTGGTGCCTTTCACGCCGTATACCCTCAGGTACTCCGTGCCCACTCTTGGCGCCAAATCCCCTCCAGCTTTGCTGAGGAAAGGCACCTCTTGACGTTTACGAACTGGGCGAGATGACGCGAGTCTTTTTGAACAAGCCCCTTGCTTGTGAGAATTCCTGGAATTGGAAGCGGGATTGGCCCTCGGCTAATTGGGGTTTATCCAACCGGTCCTCAGTCTATCAAAACCCACTTGAGTCCATACGTCACGCCAAGATTCTGGACTACGACTGAAGGAAATACCAGAGGTCTTCTTCTCCAGGATGGTTCAGTTCCCCTAAAGTATAGAGACCTTTGAGAAAAAATATGTTAGCATTTCTTCTGAGGTGTATTGTCGATCCCCCATTCAGCAGATTCATATTCGACTTACTTTCTTCGATAACGCTACCGATACCAACAACGTGATTGGGGGATCCCCTGTAGCCCAACACATTTCCTACAACAAAGGAGTTATCTGGTGATGCTCTGGTGGCATTGGTCTATTTTAGGGTTTGTTCTCATCGGAATTGAAATCCTCACGCTCGGGGGCTTGGGGAATTTTTATTTTCTCTTTTTCGGTATGGCTGCCTTAATGGTAAGCGGGCTGACCTGGGCTGGGGTCATTGAGGTAGTCTGGCTCCAATGGTTTCTTTTTGCCATCTTAGGCATCATTTCCCTCCTCGTCATGAAAGGGCCTTTGCAGAATAAAGGGAACCTCACGAGAAAAGATGGCCCACCCGTGGATTCCATGGTGGGAGAAATCGCGAAGGTGCTGGAGCCCCTTGAGCCACAGGCCATAGGAAAAGTGGAACTTCGTGGGTCCACCTGGACTGCACGCAATGCCGGGGGAAATCTCCTCGAGAAGGATGCCATCGCCAAGATTGTGCGGGTGGATGGTCTGACACTATGGATTCAAGCCGAATCACTCACACAGGAGGAATAACATGTCAGGTGAATTATTAGTCGCACTTGTTTTTGCCTTTCTGGCCATACTCATCTTGAAAAAAACTGCCGTAGTGGTGCCCCAGCAAAGCGCTTACGTAGTCGAACGATTGGGGAAATTTTCTTCGGTTCTCAGCGCCGGCCTTCACATTCTTATTCCCTTCTTGGATGTCATTCGATACAAACATTCTTTGAAGGAACTAGCTATTGATGTCCCTGAACAAATTTGCATCACCAAAGACAATGTGCAAGTGGGCGTAGATGGAGTCTTGTACCTTAAGGTTTTGGATGCCGAACGGGCTTCCTATGGCATAACCGATTTTCGATTTGCCATTTCTCAACTGGCCCAAACCACGTTGCGAAGCGAAATTGGAAAAATTGTTCTGGACCGTACCTTCGAGGAGCGATCGACGATTAATATTTCCGTGGTCAATGAATTGGACAAAGCCTCAGCTCCTTGGGGGGTCAAGGTGATGCGTTATGAAATTCGCAATATTAATCCCCCCCAGGACGTGTTGAACGCCATGGAAAAGCAAATGCGGGCCGAACGGGAAAAGCGAGCAGTCATCCTGGGCTCGGAAGGACAACGAGACGCCGTTATCAACGAAGCGGAAGGCGAAAAACAGCAAGTCATCAAAGCTTCGGAGGCCAAGCGACAACAACAAATCAATGAGGCCGAGGGCGAAGCCGCGGCTATTCTTGCCATTGCCACCGCTACTTCTGAAGGAATTCGAAAAGTGGCGGAAGCGATTCAGGACCCAGGTGGGTACGAAGCTGTCCAACTCCGTGTGGCGGAACAATATATCGGGGAATTTGGAGAATTGGCCAAGGCCAGTAACACCCTGGTGCTACCAGCTTCTGTTGCCGATGTGGGCTCAATGATCGCTCTAGCCATGAATATCATCAATAAAAAATCGGGGGGAACCCCCACAATCTCATAACTCTTCACCAAAATACACTATTGAAAGGACGCACAGCCATAGTATTTTAACTTTCAACAAAGACATTTCCATTTTCCCTCGCCCCTTTGGGGCTTCGTTCCGAAGAGGAACGAAGGGTGTGGGTGAGGGGAAAATCTCATTTAGAAAGTTAAAATACAATAGGAAAGCCATAGGGTTTATGGGATTGGAAAATACCTACACCAGTTGACTACAATCCCCGCTTGAGCGATGATTTTCCTTCCCAAGGTACCCAAAAAAACACGTTATTCATGTAACGGTGTGAAGAAATCAAGGCATGAAGATATCTCAACTATCAGGTCTCCTCGTACTCATGATGTTGCCTGGGCTGGCCTATGCGGGTTCCTATGCCCCCCTCGCTGATTTCTCCAAGGTGAGCAACAAGCCCCAATGCCAGCTCACCACCAGCATGCACCAATCATTTCTAAAAAAATGGACACCCCCAGCCAAGTATTTCAAAATCCCGGTCTACTCCAATGCCGTTCTCGTCAGTGCCATACCCAGCGGCACGGCCAAAGTTCAGGGAAAAAATTATCGAACCTTTCCTTCCGCTATCCTACTTAGCCCGGACTCTCCAGCGAAAATCATCTCCTTTTATAAACAAATATTAGGGGTAGGTTGGTTCCAAGCTAATGACGCCGACATGATGTACATTTACCGAATGCCACGTCCTGTCAATTCCGGACAGGCTCTTACGCAACAGCTCATGAGCAAACCTGGCTACATCCCCTATATTGCTCTTGATACAGGCCTGGGGCCCTGTGACCAACTGCTCGGCAATGGCGCGAGGACCAGAATTACCGTGGTCGCCGCACCTCGTTAAGATTGCTTGACTGAACAGGCACCGACTCTCACTTTACTTTTAGCTTTGGAAAACACATGGATAGGAAAGAAGTAGGGTTTAAGAATTTTGAAAATAACTCTAACCCAACCGAATTTCTCGAAAGGCAAGGGGAATCCCGTAAATAGCATCTGTCCGATGACGAACCACCTCCACTTGACGTTTTTCCACACCCAAGAGAACATTCTCCCCGACCTTCAAGTTTTTTCCTAGGTCAATGAGATCATTGGCGACACGGTGTAGCATGTCACTAACGCCCCTTCCTGATAATCCTAACGGTTGAAACGTTTCAATTTCATCCAATCCGAATTTCGTTAATCCCCTCGTGTGAAACCACATTTGGCTTTGCTGAATCCCATCCTGCTGTTCCACCCGGATGTGGTCTGCTGACAGAAAAACATGCAGACCTCGGTCGTGCCAGTCTGATGGATTGCTATACATCCCAGTTGCCACATCATAGGTGGTCCCTTCTGTTAATAACGTCAACCCCCTTGCCATTCTAGCCATATGGAGAACCTCATCGCACCGATCAGGATGGCCTTTGGCCTGAGAAAACACCTGCGCTAATTGCCCATGCTCCCACTGTAGCCGACCGAGCCATTGCTCGGTGATTTCGGTCGAAGGCGTGAGGTCCACTTGAACAGCCCAAGTCGTGTGTGCAGCTTCAAAATGGTTATGCCCCGTTGAGGAGGTAAAACGAATACGTAACGGCCCTCCATAGGCTTGGTCAAACCACGCAGCCAAATAACCAGGAGGAGGAGGTTCCCCATGCGTCCAACCAATCAGAAAGGCTGGCACAGCTCGGGAAGACTTTTTCAATTTTTTGATTTTTTTCATACATTTTCGCTCGAAGCAAACTGGCAGGAGTGTATGGTGTAACCAGTAACAGGAGCCATGAGTGGGGAATGAACCGACCGGACCGGCGCCTGACGATTACCGTTTGGCTTCTTCAGGAGGCCAATCCAATTCTTCTTGGCGCCCACAGAAAAAACAGGAAATCCGATAGCGTGCCCGTCGACGAGGATTCGGCAAGGAATGAAAATCGACTGGGGCTTTATCATACGGACATACCGGCTCCAAATGTAGGAGATGCTGTTCCGTAATTTCCATCAATGCCCCTTCATTCCACGGCGGATTTCTTTGAAGGTTCCCTCCGATGATGTCTTCCCAGTCACATTGCTTACACCGAAAACGAAACGTTTTCACACAATCGGTTGAACGGGAAAGGTCTTCTATTGTCACGGGCCCAGAACATTGTAAGGTGAGGCAGGAAATAGGTCTCTTGTACAGGGCTTGAATAAACGGCTTTGGCGCCCTCAAGACTTTCATCATACATCTCCTTTATGAGAATGTTGAATTGGAGGTAAGACAATCCTCGAGTCCCCCCAGGCCTCAACCTCACAGACTTTTAGCAATCGGTATAATCGTAATCGTCAAGTTTCCCTTGTTTATCGAAATCTAAAACTATCTGACATTGATTAGCTGAAAAATTAAAGAAAGGAAACCGTGTTTCCCCACCGGCTATACGAGAATACACCCAGGTTTCCCCTCCAAAGAAACGAGAGGATTTTCCATTGGGTGTTCCCCAATTTTCATCAAACCAGGCCTGATCTTTCCCTTCAAACTTAGCCGGGTCTAACGAGGCGTCCAGATAGGGATTCCCCCCACAGCCAGCAAAAAAAAGGCCAACTAATCCCACCCACAGAAATTTTTGAATCACATGTGCCTCCTTCTCTAAATATCCCAAATCAGGAAGAATGTTTTCATACCTTTGAAAATTCTAGCCCTCGATTCTCTACCAGTCAAACGAGTACGTCTCGCTTGATGGATACAACCTGTACCCGTCCTTCCCTCAGACGCGAGATTCTTTCTCGATTCTGGCCTACTCGGATACCTCCTGAACCTTTGGACAGCATCAATTGTCAGCATTTTATTGATAGTTTATCAGGATTTTTACCACGAGATTTGGAGAATTCGTACAACCCCACTCCCTGAAATACAATGAGACATATCATCTGTACGGTAACACCCGCTAACACCATAAAAAGGGGATCATGTTATGAAGCTCTATCTGGATACAGGCAGTGTGGACGAGATCCAAAAAGCCGCAAGTTTTGGGCACCTTGATGGCATCACCACTAACCCATCTCTGGTTTCCTAAGAAGGGCGTGATTTCAAAGATCTGCTCCTGGAAATTTGCAGCATCGTGGATGGCCCCATCAGCGCAGAGCTGGTGAGTATTGAAGCTGAAGGAATGGTGAAAGAAGGACGGGAGTTAGCCAAGATTCATGAAAATATCGTCGTGAAAGTCCCCCTTATTCCGGAGGCGCTAAAAGCTACCAAACAATTGGCTAGCGAAGGCATCCGGGTGAACGTCACGCTGTGTTTTTCTCCTACCCAAGCCTTATTGGCCACCAAAGCCGGAGCCTGGTGTGTCTCACCATTCATTGGTCGGTTGGACGATATCAGTTCAAACGGCATGGAGTTAATTGAGCAAATCCTGACGATCTATGAAAACTATGGTTTCCCCACTCAAGTCCTTGTGGCCAGTGTCCGCCACCCGCAACATGTGGTGGAAGCCGCTCTACTCGGTGTGCATATTTGCACTATGCCCTATGCAGTTTTCCAGCAATTGGTCAAACACCCTCTGACGGATATGGGATTGAAAAATTTTCTCCCCGATTGGGAATCTAGGAAATTTTCCCAAACAAAAGCCACATCCGCCGACTTTTTCAATCTGCCTGATCAACCAGACCACGCGCTCGCTGAAACACATGATGAAACATCGAACGAGTGAGGGTCCCGGTAAAGGTATTCTGCTGACTCGGATGATAGGACCCGATCAACGTAATGCCCCAGGGTAGGGCACATTCCACTCCATGAGAGAATTTGGGGCGAGGCGATGGCACCGTCCTCCCATGCGCTTGGCACGCCCGCAGGTATTCATCAAACGCCATTTTCCCCAACGCCACCACCACGGATACCCTCCGTAACAACCGAAGTTCTTCAAGAACAAAGGGCCGGCAGGTTTCAAATTCTTCTTTGGTGGGTTTATTAGCGGGCGGCGCACATCGAACTGCAGCCGCAACATAACAATCTTTGAGACGAAGCCCATCTTCTCGATGGATGGATTCAGCTTGATTGGCAAACCCAAAGACATGTAAGGCCTCATACAGCCAATCCCCGCTGCGGTCCCCGGTAAACACGCGGCCGGTACGATTCCCGCCATGGGCGGCCGGGGCCAAACCCAGCACGTAGACCCGGGCTCTGGGGTCACCAAATCCAGGAATCGGGCGGCCCCAATAGTCCCAATCCTTAAAACGTTTCACCTTTTCTTGTGCCACCTCTCGACGATAGGTCGTGAGGCGCGGGCACTTGGTGCAATCGGCAATCGTGTGGTGCAAAAGAGTCAGCGCCCGCATGGGAGTCGATGGTACCATAGAGTGGAGTTTCCCAGCATGTCTCTCCCGTTGAAACACCAAAGAACCTTTCACATGCCAACAGCCAAGATTTCCATTTCCACCTCCAATCCACGGATCAAAAACATTCTACAAGCCCTTCTTTCCTCCAGTTTGGAGGCGGCCAATCCGGAGAAGGCCATGAAGCGCATGATCACATTCAAAGGAAGCCGCCTTTGTGTCAACAAGGTCGATTACGACCTTGCCACATTTAACAGAATCGTCTGTGTTGGAGCCGGCAAAGCTTCGGCACACATGGCCCTAACTCTTGAGCAGATTGTAGGAATTCATTTAGAGGGCGGCTTGGTCATTGTCAAGGATGGGTATGGAGCACCCACGAAGAACATTCGAATCATCGAAGCCAGCCATCCCCTCCCTGACCAGCGTGGAGTCCGTGCCACAAGACACATTCTGTCACTCGTCCAATCACTCACCAAACAGGACCTCTTGATTGTTCTCCTCTCCGGTGGAGCCTCCAGTTTGCTCTGCGCCCCCGCTTGCGGCCTGACGTTAACCAATAAACGCCGCGCCACCAACTTGTTATTGCGATGCGGAGCCACGATTCACGAAATCAACACCGTGCGAAAGCATCTGTCAGCGATCAAAGGCGGCCAATTAGCCAAAGCCACTTCAGCCAATATTCTCACGCTCATTATTTCGGATGTCTTGGGAGACGATTTAGCGACTATCGGATCGGGCCCCACCGCCCCAGACCCTACGACTTTTCAAGAGGCCAAGGATATTCTCAAACATTATAAGATTTGGACAAAAATACCTCAGGCTGTTCAGGATCATCTTGAACAAGGCATTCATGGGCAAGTTCCCGAAACCCTCAAGCGAAAGAACAGAATTTCGCAGCGAATCCACCACGTCGTCCTAGCAAATAATCGGCATTCGATCGACGCCGTCGCCAAAAAAGCGAAAGGAATCGGGCTTCGTCCGTTTATCATCCCAACCCCGTTACAAGGGGAAGCCAAAGAAATTGGAAGTATTCTGGGCGCGGCGGTCGGGCGCTCGTCCTCGGGGGCATGGTCGGTCTGGTCTTCAAGATCCTCGTCGATTACGTGGGGATCTTCCGCGGCTCGCTCCACGCAGTGACCGAGCGCGCGTCGCGGCTGTTCTACTACGGCTCCGACATCTCTCCGATGCTCGTCGGAGTCGGGTTGATCGTACGCCTGAACGTGGCCTGCTTGATCTTCTTGGGTGGCGCGATGGGCTGGATCATCGGTATCCCGCTCCTGGGGATGCCGCCCGCCGAGTGGTTCACCGGGCCCGACTGGGTCGACAGGATTCCCACGAACCTGGACAAGGCAAGGGAGCTCTGGAGCCGTCAGATCCGCTACGTCGGCGTCGGCGCGATGGTCGTCGGG
>JAZFZJ010000010.1:0-4478 GCA_036443915.1 Nitrospirales bacterium | reverse complement strand
ACCTTCTTGGCCGGAACTGGTTGGGGAGGTTTTTTTTGGTTCTGCAAAGTAAAAAATGAGCAGCATAAGGACACCAGGAAAAGAAAGATATTTAGATGACCAATATTCCTAAGGGAGGGAGTATTAAGGATTGGACATTTTTCACCTTTCTTAATCTATTATCTTGTATTGAAGAGAACGATCTATGAAACATGGTGCCTATGTGACTGTTGGAAAATTAGTGTTGGGGGTCGTCGTTGTACTAAGTGGAATGACGACTGTGGGCGAAGCGCAGACGACCCGTGGGAGTGTGGGTTGATAACAAGGATAAAAAGCATGACGTTGTATGATTGCTTCTGAGATCGCAAGCCAATAAATAAATCCGTCCCCTTTTTTATTATCTTTTCATCAACCATCATCCTCATCCCCGAATAACTTCCCAAAATGACAAACCTGTGATTGAGATCTGAACCTCAATAGTCCTTCCTGGGCCTTTGGCTGGTTGGGAACAGAGGTTGAGATCCTTTCCGTTTCAGTCCTCATTCGTTTTACCATTTTTACGGAAGATCATATGAAATGTAATACGTCCATCCCTCTCCTTGAACGTTTCTGAGAACACTTCTCGATGGCCATAAGTAACTGATTTGGTGGAGAATTATTCCAGGCGACGAAGTTTGTAAAGATTTTTGAGAACCTTCCGAAAAGGAGTACCGAAGTTCAGTTTTTGGAGAATCCCTCGATTCTATTCGGGGAGCAAGAAAGGAGGTTTCTGATGCGATCGCAATTGACCAGATTGTGGAAATGTGAAAGGGGAACGACCATTTTGGAGACAGCCCTCATCCTCCCCATATTCGTAACATTGACCTTTGGAACCATTAGTGTCGGATCCATTCTTTTTGTGAAGGGCAACACCCTCCATGCTGCCAGGGAAACGGCTAGAACTATCGCAATAGGAGAGGACGTAGTCGGGAACGCCACAGCCATAGCCAACAACCACCTCATCGATTTGGGTGGGATGACTTACACGGTCATCGGCTCCGAGGTGGGCCCGGATATTAAGGTAGAAATCACCGTTCCGTTGGCTGAGGCTGCCCTCGTCGATGTGCTAGGAATATTTAACAGCGGCGAATTGAAGTCCGAAATCACTTTGAAAAAAGAGATTGGTTGACATTCTGATGGTTTCTGTTTCGTGAGATGGAATTCTCACGCCACAATACTAACCAGGGGTAACGAGCGATGAAACACAACTGTCTAACCATTCTTGATAATCAGCGTGGGGTAGGTGCACTTTGGTTCGTTACCGTGTTAGGGGTGCTGGCAGGCTTCAGTGCCTTGGTTGTGGATGGGGGGATGCTATACCTCACCAAAAACGAGCTTCAAGCCAATGCTGATATCGCGGCCCTGGCGGCAGGGTCGGAAGACCTGAACGACGAAGCGGCCGTAAAGGCAAAGGCCCTTGAATATAGCCAAAAACAAGTGCTGTTAGGCGGGACCTCGAACGTACTCAATGAGGGCGATGTGATAGTCGGGAATTGGGATACGGATTCTAAGACCTGGTCGGCAGGCGGAGTTCCACCCAACGCCGTGCAGGTTACGACTAAAAGAACCCTAGCGAATGGGAATCCGGTGAATTTTTATTTTGCCCCGCTCCTGGGGCACCAATCAGGCGATGTCCAAGCCACGGCGGTGGCCTTTCGTTCCACAGCAGGGGGCGTGGGGACTCGATTCCTCTGCGATGATGAAATGATCGACAAAGATGTTCCAGGTATCCATCAGTTGGCCCTGGACAATGGGCTGCCTGACGCGCAAGATTATATGGAAGATGAAAACCCCAAGGACTGGTTCCTCGACTTTCCTGTTGGTGCAATACTCAATGTTGAAACCGGCCAGGTGTCGGATCCAGCGTTGATGGACATTGCCCACGAGGCGTATCCCTTCAGTTCGAACTCCGATCCGAGTCATACGGATTTCCTGAACTACAACACACACGGTCAATTGCCAAACGGAGGAGAGCGTAAGGATTTGTTAAGTGACGGCGACATGGATCCTCTCCCCGGAGTGTCTGCCGTGACAGACGCGTCTTTGTACCCCGGCTTTATAAACCCCAACTTCGTGCAGGTCTGTCCCATTTACAAGAGCGACGTGTCGGTCTTGGGAGAACCGGAAGATAATATAGTGAATGCCAAGGGAGAAAGAAGAGGGCTACTGGCCTTTAAAATTCTGGATACCCCACCTGATCCGAAGGGATATTTGCCCAACCTCCGCATTGAGATCGTCGATCCTTCCACGATTACTCTCGGGGACGTGAACCCTCCATCAGAAATGGAGGAAGGTGCCGGGAAGATTCGCATAGTCCAGTAAAAATTTCTGTCATGAAGAGCGTTTCATAACTATGATGTCGTATGGTCAAACAACGCATCCAGCCTTGCGGTATCTAAAGAACTCACGTTTTTCAGTGGGAATGAATTTATAGAAGGGACAACAAGAAACAAATTCTGCCCCCGTGTTGAGCGGGTGGGACCCCTATTCCCCAAGGCCGGGTGGGGGGGTGTGCCGATTGGGGGGTGAAGAGTGAACTGCTAACCCTCACCAACTGCTTACAAGCCTTTCCACAAACGAGCCTGACTCCGCACGGGGTTGGGCTTTGGTGTTTTTACGAGGAGTAATTGACTTGTAAGCTCAAAGGCGTACCATACCGCCACGTAGAAGATCGATAAGGAGAATACATGGTTGTTTTTTGGGTACTTTTCTGCTCGCCCAAAAAGCCTGTTTAAAATTCCTATTCGTAATGCCAATCTTATCCTCCGTGACCGCAAGGGAAGACGCCTTGTTAATACTCATGCTGACCCCGCATGGATAACATGGAGCTCACTAGCTGTTAAGTGATCGACTTCCTACTCGTTGAGTCCGAATTCATCCGTTTTGGAAATAGCCATAGAGTTATTCTCTTACTTCTAATTCTGGGAGCTATTTGCGCGGTTTTGCTCGGACGAAAACTCAAAAAATCAAAGAATCTAAAGTTAGAGAATAAACTAAACCGGTGTTTTGCTATTGCCGTTCTTGTCGTTCAACTCCCCTTACAAATTTATTCGATGCTGCCCCAACACTGGAGCCTGGCCAACTCGCTTCCCTTCCAACTCTGTGACCTCGCCTGGATGGCTACAATCTACGCTCTTTGGACACAGAAAAAGTGGGCTTACTCTCTAGTCTATTATTGGGGGCTCACACTCACCTCCCAAGCCTTTCTAACGCCCATATTGCAGTTTGATTTTCCACATCTGCAATTTACAATGTTTTGGTTAGCCCATGCTTTTGTCGTTTTGGCTGCCATTTATCTCACTTGGGGCTTGGGAAATCGACCAAGGTGGAAGGATTTTAAATTTGCATATCTATTTACCTTAAGCTGGATGGCTTTTGTTTTTGTCTTTAATCTGGTCTTTGATACCAATTATCTCTATCTCAATGACAAGCCCCTTGGCACAATTATGGATGCCTTTGGCCCCTGGCCCATCTATATCCTGGTAGAAATGGCAATTATTGCCATCGTCTGGTCCGCAATGACCTATCCCTGGAACAAGAAAGTCTAAAATTCATCCTTTTTATTTAATTTTAGAACCTTATTTGGGGCTGATGTGTACTCAAGCACGAGAAGAAGACTCCATATAACAAAGCTTGAGTGGCAATAACAATTGAACCTTTAAAATTGAACAACCTATAATAGAGAACATTAAAACGCGAATTAACGTGTGCAGGAGAAGTTAATAATGTTGAAAATCTCAAAAATGATAATCATCGAGCTGGGCGTAATCGCTTTTTGCCGAGCCACTTTCCAAAAACTGTTAACAAATGGCACGAAACTCGTTTGTATCGGAACCAACAGGGCGCGTATTTTTTGGCAGGAGAAGGCGGCGCACTTTCACGATGGGCGAAAGCCACTCCACGCGGGGTGATCGAAGGCGAAGGCATTGAGCCCATATTCAAAAACGAAGCACTCGCCTACGCGAAGGAGGCCGGGCTGTCGCCGGACAGGTTTGCACGGGCGGGGTTTGCACGGGAGGAGGGCCATTAGCTGTTTGATGGCCAGGAGATTCATGAGGATCGGATGATTGGCAGGACGATCTAATAGCAAGATAAATAAGGCGACTCTTTTGAGTAAGACCCTGACTCCTCACGGGGTTGGGCTTTGGTGTTTCAGCACCTGCGTTCCCATCAATCGTTAGAGCTAGGGGGCATCCATTGGAACATGTGGACGGTGGGGCCGCATGAGTTGTTTGACTAGACGGGGAAGATTCCACCTGTTCTCGACTCTGAAAATTTTTTGTTGCATTTAAGGAATTATTTCTTGTATAACAAAGTACCGTGTCAAATAGTATTTGTTGGTGAACAACTCACCATAACAAGTCAGTCCGGTAAAGGGTTCCCTAGAAATATACTCGGAAGTTGATCTAAGCCGCTAAGTTTTTCGCATTATCGGCCCCCTCCTTCTAGTCGTTTCTTTC
>JAZFZJ010000009.1:0-4796 GCA_036443915.1 Nitrospirales bacterium | reverse complement strand
CCGGCTTTGTTGAAACGAAGAAACCGAAGGTCTTTGGCTTCCTTGACGAAAATCATATGGGGAAGATTCTCCACAATGGAGGTTAAAAAGGTTTGACTCTCTCGCAACCTTTTCTCATCTTGTTTTTTAGTAGTGATATCTTGAACCGTCCCTACGATCCGTTGAGAGCGCCCTTCCTGATTTTTGACAACCTGCCCTTTACACGCATACCACCGGATTTCTCCCGTCGGCCACACAATCCGATGCTCTACGTCGTAGATGGCACCCGTGTCCAATGCTTTCTGAAATCTTTCGGCTACCATCACCCGATCATCCGGATGAATACATTGTACGTAAGCGTCATAGGTGTTCTCTAAGGTGCCTGGACTCAACCCAAAAAGCTCGGCTACTTCATCCGACCAGACAATCTGGTTCGTGGCCGTATCCCAATCCCAAATACCCATATTGCCAGCCTTAAGGGCTACCCGCAGTCGCTGTTCACTTTGGGAAAGAAGAGTTTGAGCCCGTTGATATTCAAGCTGACGCATGGCTTCACTGGAGTGAAGCTCCCGTTCCGTCTGATCAACTTTCAGACTCAAATCCTTGACGGCTATGGCGCTTTGGACAATCGCCGTTAACTCCTCCCGGTCATAGGGCTTGGTAAAATGGGCAAAGGCATGGTGCTGTAAGGTGGTAATTTTTTCCTTTTGGTCCCCATGGGCGGTCAAAATAATTACGGGAAGTGTCGGATCCATTTCATGAAGGCGTTGAAGGACGGTGAGTCCATCAAGATCTGGTAGCCCTAAATCAAGGATAACGGCACTATAGGGATGGGAAGGGTGAATGTGATTCAGGGCATCTGTGCCCGTCTCCACGGCGTCAACCCGATACCCCTCACCAACAAACAAATCCTGGAGGGCCAAACAAATGTCCACCTCATCGTCAACGATAAGAATCGCGTGCTGTCCACCGGATGAAGACTCCATAATGAGATGACCCTTTTTTTGGTTCCATCATACACCCAGGTGTTCAGGTTTTCTAGACTTTCGCGGCTAATAGAATGGAACGAATATCTTTTGGAATTGTCCTTAAAAGATTGGAAGAAAACTCCTCGGTGAGCTTACACTAGGGACATTGGTTGGGACATCGAGGCATAAGCTCCCTATTAATTTCTTTGTCACCATTGACTCTAGCCCTGACCATATGCCCTATTGGTCAGTCAGAGTTTTGGTGAACGATCACTATCTGCTGGACTGTGCACTCTCAACAATGAATGGAGCTGTTGAAAAAGTCCGCCAGCGGCGTGCTCGGCCCCTTGTCGGCTTCACGTTCACAGGCTTGGCGCTCTTCACGCCGTTCGCCCTCACGTACTCCGTTTACGCTCCGGGCGCCAAAGCCCCTGCGGCCTTGCCGGTGGAATGGCACGTCTTGGCGTGCACGGGTTGGGCGGGTGAGAAAGTGGGCCTTTTTGAACAGCCCCTGTTCCTGCTGACACTTGAAAGAATTGGACAGTATTCGCCAATTTGAAAAAATCTTGCATTATTCAACAGACCCATGAATGGAAATTAGTCTCCTGTCACCACTCCTCAATCATTTAAGATTTTCGGTTGCCTTTTGTCTGATGTGCCTAAGCGTGTGTTCAGGTTGCGTTGCCACCCAGGAAATGGGGCAACGGATCACCCCGTCCGATACGGCGTGGATTGAACCAGGCCAAACCACTCGATTGAACATTGTCACAACCTTTGGGACGCCCTACATGGAGTATCCAGAGACCCTCTCCAATAAGGAAGTAGGAAGGAAGGCCCTCTACTATCACATGGTCATCATGACCAACCGTTCTGGTGAAGTCAGGAGGCTAGAATTATTTTGGGTCCGATATGATCCAGGGGGGTTAGTGGTCGATTTTGGAATAGAAAAGACAAACCCAGATAGTCTTCCCATACAATAACATTGGTACTTCAACAAATGGCGATCCATCCCCTTCCCGACCTTAAGTTGGATCTCGACGACTAAGGCTACGTAATTGGCTGTGTCCACTCAGACTGGTCCTCCTGGAATAGTCACTAGGATGACCAACTAGAAATACGACGAGACCATGTCAGGCAATGACGTGTAGACCTATGTAAATGAAATGGCTTTGAAAAATGATGTAGGGACAAAAGATAAGGGAATGGGGATTAAGGTTTTCAACCAATACAACACAACATTGATCACTAGAGACGGAGGTTCACCTTCATTAACCTCAACCAAAAAAAGATGACAAGGCGACCATGAACAAATCCGCAAACACACATTTCCCGATTCATGCCCTCTTAAAGCAACGGTGGAGCCCAAGGGCCTTTGCAGATCGACCAGTTGAAAAAGAAAAACTTCAACGGTTATTTGAAGCTGCCAGATGGGCGCCATCCTGCTTTAACGAACAACCCTGGGTATTTATTCTGACCACCAAGGCCAACCAAGAAGAATACGACAACCTCCTGAGTTGCTTGGTGGAAGGTAACCGCATCTGGGCACAACATGCTCCCCTCCTCTTGCTCACCGTCGCCAAAATGCATTTTGACCATAACGGGGAATTGAACCGTCATGCCTTCCACGATATAGGCTTAGCGATTGGCAACCTCCTGATTCAGGCGACGGCCATGGATCTGGTACTTCATCAAATGGCAGGAATTCTTCCTGACCGCATTCGTGAGTTGTATGCCCTTCCCCAAGGCTTTGAACCAGTGACCGGCATTGCCATCGGGTATCAAGGCGATGCGAAATCTCTCCCTGAACCGTTCAAGGAAAGAGAATTGACTCCCCGCTCTCGAAAAGCTGTCAAGGAATGGGTCTTTTCTGGAACGTGGGGTAGGACGCCAGAGTTTTTACGGAGCATGGACAGCGGAGACGTGTCCTGATGAAGAACCCCGCCCTTATCAAGTTGGGTTCTTCATTACTATAGCAGGGACAAGCTGCTATCGAACCATGGTTATAGGGGAGTTGTTGAATACTTTAAAAATTTCTCAAATCGTTTACGACCGCCAAACCACTAGAACACGACAGGAGTAGAAGGGACTGTTCAAAATGGCCCGCTGTCTCACCCGCCCTGCCCGTGCGCGCCAAGACGTGCCTTTCCTCGGGCAAGGCGGCAGACGGTTTGACACCCGGAGCGTAGGGACCAGTACGTGAGGACGGCCAAGCGTCGAGAACGCGGCCGGGGGCTTTTTCAACAGTCCATAGAAAAATACAAAAGGACTGCACCAAGTTGAACCTGGATTTTCGATTTCCAACAGTCTAATATTGTTGAATGACCCCTGTCTTTAGTCCTCGCCGAACCCTATTCCTTCTCCTTGCATGTATGGTTTCCTTTGCTGGATCGTTTGACACACTATCTGTTGACGAATTGCCGGATCTGACAGGAGGGGTTATTCCCCTCCTATCCTATGATACAGGAGGAAGTTTTACAGGCGGAGGGGAATTGAATGCTGGAGGTTCCCTGTCATCCCGTGGAAACATCCGCTATGTCGTCCGTGTAAAGAACCAATCAGGAGACCCGATCGATGCAGACTCATTGGTCGTGGTCATTCACAAAATTCAAGAAATGGCACGCCTACGCGACGTGACCACCAAACTTGATATCGAAGGGACGGATGGGGTGACCAAGGATGGTAAACCGTATTTTCATGTTCCGGTAAAAGATGATAACGAACTCCCACCCTTTGGAGAGAGCGAACCCATCATTATCGAAATCGACAATCCGGATCTTCTCCGTTTATATCCCCCAGTCTTACGGGTACGAGGCATTCGCAAGACAACCTCTCAGTCCTTCCAAAAGACTCTCCAAACCTTGATCCAGCAAGGAGTGCTGACACCCGAAGAAGCAAGGAACGCTCTGAACTCACCTCAAGAAGAACAATAAATGATTCGAAATTGGATAGTGAGGCAAACACAACTCATGATACCGAAAACAAAAGAAGTGGTAGAAGGTTTCTATAGAGCCGCAAGCATGTGCATGACGAGTGTGGGTTTTATCCTGTTGGCAGGAACGGGAATCGTGAACGCCTCAAATGGGAACACCACGAATTCCCCAATACCGGTCAGTGGCCACACCATTTCTCCCAAAGGCATCACTCCGGCTGATGTTCTGGCCCGCCTTCACGTGGTTCGCGATCAGACCGAATTAATCCGCTTTGAAATGGGAAAACCCAAAGCCTTTAGGACCAAGCCCTTGGCCACGAACGCCCAGGCTCACGAAATTTATTTTCAGGCCTTGACGCTTGTTCTCAAAGCTGATCGTTTGGCTCTCGAATTTACCGGAAGTACGAGCCTTCAACTCCCACCAGTCATGTTATCCACCATTGCTCCCTACCATATTTGGCAATTGATCAATACCGCCTTCAGTCGGCTTCTCACTGTCAAGGAAGAATTAGGACTCACCCAAACGTTTCCAGAACGCCTTCAAGACCCATCAACCACATTGACGCAAGTGGGTCGTATGATTGTAGAAACGAATCGGCAACTGAATCTTCTCCTGGAACGTCGCTTCTCGCCCAGTGACGTGTTCCAGCAAGTACAGCTCGCGAGCGAGTATGCTCAACGGTTACTCACGAGAATTCCCCGTTCGACTTTCGTTCCAAAGACACCGGCCCTAGAAAGAGGCAAGCAACCCAATGATGTATTTCTGTTACTCATTCAGTGTTATGGCACCCTTGAAACCATTGCCCAGCATTCCCACCTCTCCTTTCTTCATGTTGACCAGGAGGCTGCCCGGCAAGCAGTCACCTCTCGAGCCATTGCACCAAGCGACGTGTATGATATGGCCACCCTACTCGTCTCAG
>JAZFZJ010000008.1:0-4822 GCA_036443915.1 Nitrospirales bacterium | reverse complement strand
TGATTCGAAAATGGATCAAGGAAGAACAAGGAGAAAAAGTCTAACCCGTGAGTGAATTGTTATCTGGGTATGAAAAATCCGCCATTTTGTTGCTGGCGATTGGTGAGAACGCGGCGGTAGAAGTCTTGAAGGTCCTTGACCAAAAAGATATTCGACAAATTGGTGCCTATTTGGGGGCGTTGGTCAATGTCGGGCAAGAGGAGCACCGGTTGGTATTGAAGGAATTTCGTGAATTAGCGGGAACCTCGGGTCTGTCTGTCGAAGGGAAAAGCTATCTCTCGAAAATTCTCAATGCGGCGCTAGGCAAGGACAAGGCGCGTCGGATTCTCAGTTCGTTAAATACCTCTGACAATGCCGGATTTGAAACATTGAAATCACTCGATGCGGCCTCGATTGCCAATATGCTGGCCTATGAACATCCTCAAACGGGAGCGTTGATCTTGGCGAATTTAGAGTATGATCAAGCTGGACAAGTGTTGGCCTTACTTCCGCCTCTTAAGCGGGATGCGATTGCCTTCCGTATCGCGACGACGGAAGAAGTGTCTCCGAATATGGTGGATGAATTGAATTTTGTCCTTCAGGAAGAACTCCGCATAGGCTCCTCAAAAAATGCGGTCCCGGTGGGTGGGACAGGCATGGTGGCAGAAATCTTAAATTCCGTGAAAAAGTCGGTGGAAAGCGAAATCCTGACGGCCGTGGAATCAAGGGATCCGGATGTGGCCGAAGAAATACGCGGAAAAATGTTCGTCTTTGAAGATTTGGAGCATATCGATGATCGTGGAATGCAGGAATTACTGCGAGAAGTCAGTAAAGAAGAATTGCTCCTGGCCTTAAAGCCGGTTGAAGGGTCGCTACGGGATAAATTCTTCAAGAATATGTCGAGTCGTGCGGCTGAAAGCCTGAGAGAAGATATGGAAACCAGAGGTCCGGTTAAACTCAGTGATGTGGAGCTGGCCCAGCAAAATATCATTAAATCGGTTCAGCGTTTGGCGGGAGAAGGTCGTGTGGCAATAGGCGGTAAGGGTGAGGAGCAGATGGTGTAAGGTTCGTGAATGGTGAAATAGCGATACCCCGATGACACACGAAGATAAAGTTGAAAAATTTGAGATGCTGGAAT
Organism: Nitrospirales bacterium; assembly: GCA_036443915.1. Taxonomy (GTDB): domain Bacteria; phylum Nitrospirota; class Nitrospiria; order Nitrospirales; family UBA8639; genus Nitrospira_E. The sequence goes on along the minus strand of JAZFZJ010000008.1, from coordinate 3,705 downwards.
TGGTCCCCAAAGGGGCCAAGGATAGGGAAGAAGAAGACCAGGCCCATGATTGCTCAGAGCTACAACGCCAGGCCTTCGAACTTGGGCGAAAGAAAGGCAACCAAGAAGGACGAGCCCAATGTCAGGCCAAAGTGGATGAAGAGCTTAAAAGGGCTATCCGGCTGGCCAACCACATTGGGCGAGCTCGAGTGGTGGCCCTTGAAGAACAAGAACGGGATATTGTGGAAGTCGCCTTGGCCATTTCTCGCCAAATTCTTTTACGGGAAGTTGAGGTCGACAAAGAGTTGGTCGTACGCCAAGTGCGTCAGGCCCTTGGGCTTCTCCTCAACACAAACCTCGTGACTCTCAAAGTGCATCCCCAAGATTTCGAAATATTGGAACCCCTTCATCAGACCTTGCGTGAGGAATGCATGGACGGGGATCAGTTAGTGATTGAAGCCGATGAGGGCGTGGAACGGGGAGGGTGCCTGGTGGAACAAACCGGGTTGCAATTGGATGCACGCTTGACGCAACAACTTGTTGCCATCGCCATGGAATTTGGTCTGGAGCCGCAACCCTCATGAGTGTGGCCAGAATTCAACAACGGTTGGAGGAAATCTCCATGGTCACGATCACCGGTCGGGTGGGGAAGGCGGTAGGATTGACCCTCGAGGGGACTGGCCTTGGAGCGTCGGTGGGCCAACGGTGCCATATTTTCAGCAATCGGGGGCAATCGGTACTTGAAGGAGAAGTGATTGGGTTTCGAGAGCAACGGGTCATTGTCATGCCGTTTGGCGCGGTGCGGGGAATCAGAGCAGGAGATATGATTCGCTATGATCCGACTTCGCCACGATTGTTAGTGGGACCGCACATGTTAGGCAGGGTGGTAGATGGATTGGGGCAACCTTTGGATGAGAAGGGTCCGCTTCCACGAAGCCAACGCTATCCCTTGTATGCGCCGGCGCCGGCTCCGATGCAACGCCATCGTATCACGAAACCCATGAATTTAGGCATCCAGTCTATCAATGCCTTACTGACGTGCGGAGTGGGACAAAAGGTTGGGATTTTCGCGGGCAGTGGAGTAGGCAAGAGCGTGTTGTTGGGTATGATGTGCCGGCATACGGAAGCCGATGTCAATGTCATTGCCTTGGTGGGCGAACGGGGGCGAGAGGTCAAAGAATTCATAGAGCGAGATTTAGGTTCGGAAGGCCTACGTCGATCCGTGGTAGTCGTGGCGACCTCTGATCAATCGCCGTTGGTACGTGTCCGGGCGGTATTTGTGGCCACAGCGATTGCGGAATACTTTCGGGACCAAGGCAACCAGGTCTTACTGTTGGTGGATTCGTTAACCCGGTTGGCCTATGCCCAACGGGAAGTGGGGCTGGCGGCTGGAGAACCACCCACCACGAAGGGCTACCCTCCTTCAGTCTTTACCCTGTTTCCGCAAGTATTAGAACGGGTAGGACCGGTGGGTACGGGCTCCATCACTGGCCTCTATACCGTCTTGGTGGATGGAGATGATTTAAACGATCCTATTGCCGATTCCATCCGGGCAATTTTAGATGGACATATCGTGTTGTCTCGACAACTAGCCATGCAAGGGCATTTTCCGGCGATTGATATTCTACAAAGTGTGAGCCGGGTCATGTCGGATATTGTGCCTGATGCCCATCTGAACGCCGCCAGATTTCTGGTGCAATTGCTGGCGGAGTACCGCAACGCAGAAGACTTAATTAATTTAGGCGCGTACCAATTAGGAGCCAACCCGCGATTGGATGCGGCGATACGGATGAAAGAACCGATTGATGCCTTTCTGAGGCAAACTCGTGAAGCAGGAGTAGGGGTGACAGAGAGTTACCAGAGGCTTGAAGCGCTGGTGGAACAGGGCCGACGTCTACTGGAAAGGAAGGAACGACCTGTATGAATTGGACCACGTTACTCAGATTTCGTCGGCAAGTCGAGGACTTAGCCAGAGAAGAAGTGGTGTTGAAGGAATGGGAAAAGAGCCAAGAAGTGTCCCAATATCACGAGTTGAATAAGGAAATGGAAACAGTGGTGACGGAATTAGAACAACGGCTACAGGCCGGTATGGCGCAAATGTTCGTGGAGCAACGATACCAGTGGCTGGACAAAATTGGGGTCTCGCTGGAGACGCAGATACAACGGATTCAAGGATTAGATACGACCTTAGTGGAATTGCGCCAGAAGTTAAAAGAGGCCTATCACGCCAGACGGGTGGTGGAACTGGTCATTGCGAAAAAGGAAGCGGCCGTGCTGCAGAAGGTCGCGTATCAAGAACAACGCATACAAGAAGATCTGTCTTCGCATGTGTTTGTGACACAAAGCCTTGAACAAGAATGTTGAACAATTATAAAGGCCTGTTGAACACATGGGAAATGGTTAACCTCCTTCTTGAAGAAAGTACCTAGTAGAATCATGTTGCCTAGTGGACGAAAGATTCTTTGGTGGATGGTGGCGATGGTCTTATGGGCCACGGTCGTGTGGTCCGTTCAGGAGACTCCGGACCAGAAACCCACCGATTCACATGAAATTCAACAGGTTGAAGAAGATTTGTACGGTGAACCACCCAGTGAAGAAACCACGCTCATAGAACAACTGCAAGCGCGCCTGAAAGAAATTGAAGAACGGGAACGTGCTTTGCAACTCCGGGAAGAACAGGTCGCGTCGTTGCAGCGGGATATGGAAGCTCTGGCAGCGCGACAAGCGAAAGAAGCCAAGCGGTTAAAAAAGAGTGCCTCGGCGTTGGAGGAGGAAGAACGCCGATACCTGGAACAAGATCCGGCTTTAGTGCATTTAATCAAAATCTATGAAGCCATGGATCCCGAAGAAGCGGCACTCCGCATCGAGGTAATGAGAGAGGGATTAGCCTTAGATATCCTGGCATCCATCAAAAATAAAAAAGCGGCGGGAATATTAGCAGGGGTCAGGCCAAAGCAAGCCGCCAAGTTATCTGAAGGCCTTCGAAAATATCGCGAAATTAAATTACAACAACGAAACAATTCACCACCTCGAAAATAAACCATGATCAACCCTCTCCCGCTCTTGTTTGGATCACAACCCACCCCGAACCAAACAAACGGAGCAGGAGGAGAGATCATCCCCGATCAAGCCAAAGCCTCAGGCAATACCCCCCAGAACCAATTCTCACAACTGCTTCGTGCACAGACGACAGTCTCCTCCCTTCTCCAGAGTCTGCAGGTACCTGGTTCAACTCCAGAACAACGGCAACTCACACAACTCGCGCTCCTGACACAACAGGCCAATCTTAGGACCTCGGTGAACTCGGACCAGTTGCCAAGGCAGTTGTCAGATCAGCTAGATGAGAGCTTCGAGGGATTAGCGCCAGAGCTGTTGCCAAGTCAGTTGCCAGGTCAGCTAGAGGAAGGCCCTCAAGTCTTACCTCCAGAGCAATTGCCAGAAATTTTACGAGTGTTGCCATCGTCTGCAGAACCGTCATCGGCCATTCCGGCAGGTCTATCAAGAACGGAAGTAGAGGGATTGGTGGATACGGCGTTACGCTTGCCGGTTGCAGTGCTACAGCCGTTCCAAACAGAACAGGCGCCATTGGATGCACGCCACCAGGCTGAGCCTACCCAGAATCGTGCCAAGGACATTCCCAGCGTTTCCATTCCAAGCGATTCATCGAGGCCTGTTGTACTTCAGGGTCAGCCTCCCGTAGCAGGTCTCCCACAGGCAAGAGTCACG
>JAZFZJ010000007.1:0-4259 GCA_036443915.1 Nitrospirales bacterium | reverse complement strand
CACTCCTGCGGATTTGTGAGCAGGAGACGTTCGATCATCTGCTGTTCGCCCACGGCGACCCCATCATCGCCGGGGGCAGAGAAGCACTCAGGACTTTCTGCCAGAGTTGAGGGGCAGCCGATTCGTGACCTGCCCCCTTCAAACCAGGTCGGGTTCTGACTCACTAAAACATTCCACAAAAAGCCTAACTCCTCACGGGGTCGGGCTTTGTTGTGTTGAAGAGGGGGAGAGTCTCAATAAAAAACACGTTGAGAAATATACTCGCCACGAGGAAAAAGACGTAAAAATATTAAAAACGAGGGTATTGCACTTGGAAATCGGTCCGCTAGGAAGGGGTGCTATATTAAAATAATAGGAGCGGAAATCTCACGACTGCCATTTGTACAAGGGGCAATTCCCAGGAGTGGGTGACCGAAAAGGGAGCCACCACCCGATTACGTTCGAGGTGCCCTCCACAGGTCCAATCAGCCACATCTGGCTGAAGTTGACAAGGCGGTTTTCACGGCCAATTGGAGTAAAATAATCATGGCTGGCAAGGGTGCCTGGGTTGTCAGAAATATTCAAGTATTTCAATGCGGACGCATTAATGGAAGGGACAGGCGGCTATGATTGAAATCTTACCAGAAAGCCTGGGGGACGTTTTTGGTATTAGGGCAAGGGGTAAACTCACAAACCAAGACTATGAGGAAATCCTCATTCCCGGTCTAGAAACTATTATTCGGAAATATGGGCATGCGCGGGTCTTATGCGATATGGGAGAGGATTTTCATGGTTGGGAGTTGAAAGCCATGTGGGCTGATGGCAAGTTTGGGTTAGCACACAGAAAGGATTTTGAGAAGTTTGCAATTGTCGGCGGGAACCGCTGGGTTGAATGGGGAGCAAAGCTGGGAGCTCTCTTTATGAAAACGGAATTGCGCACATTTCCTCATGAGCAACTTCAGGAGGCATGGAGTTGGATTAAGGCCTAACAAATCTCGCGTGGTCAAAAACGCAACGAGCTTTCCAACAGGCGTTGTTGCATAATTCACAAACGCAGCCGGTTTTGCGGGCTCGTTCGCTGGCTTCATACATTCTCTCTGACTCCGGCATGCCTAAGCTCACCATTCGGTTCAGAACCATGCACTTAATTCACCCTTCAACGCGCTGAATATCAAACCGCCGGGCTAATCCCCCCCCCACGACTTAATCACTCGCCGACCAGCCTTGCCTAACGCAGCATGTTTCGGGAAACAAGAAACTATAAAAACCCTCCTCGATTCACTTTTCCTAACTACGCAAAAACCCGTATAATAGGAGTACCTATTTAAACTACGAGAAAAGGAGGTCCCTATAATGTTTGTGAAAGGCCATCCACCCTACTACGGCCCAGGTCGACCCAAAGGGAGCCAGAATAAACACACCATCGAAGCCAAGGAGTTAGCCCGTGGGCTGCTCAATGACAAGACGTATCGACAGAAGTTGCAAGCTCGCTTACGGGCGGGCGACGCGGGGGCGATGGAGCCGATGTTGTGGGCCTATGCGTTTGGGAAACCGAAAGAACAGCTCGAATTGAATTGGCACTTAGAGAAGCTGACGGATACTGAATTAGCCCAATTGGAAACCTTGACGAAGCGGGTGTCATGAGGAGTGAGACGTGTGTGAGGGAACAACCGTTCGCTACTTATTAATTGCCCAAATGGGGTACGACACCCATGGATAGATATGTGGAGTGAGCCACTTGAATGTGCGGTCAAATCAGATAGGGTATGGTCAACTTCAGCCCACTTGCGCCAAACATGGCTCCGTCTATCCGTGGAGCCGGTCAGCTGATCCCTGACAAATCAATGTAGTATGGCCCGGTGCATGATCTGTTCAGAGTCGAATTTTCGTTAAGTTGACAATACCGTGGGCATCTCTCGCTGCTGTCCAAGGTGAAGAGAATGCTGCCAAAGGGCTTGAAACATTGGAGAAGGAAATGACTCCAGGCCAGATTGCCGCAGACCAAGGGCTGGCCCGCGAATGGAAGCTAACAACTGGCCAAAAATGAATATGAGACGGGAAGGATAAATGAAGAACCCCCCTTTTATCTTTTTCCTGCCTTTGTGGATTTTTTTGTCCTCAGGCAGTGCTAACGCTGCCGACTTCCAGGCCAAGGTCATTCACATCGCTGATGGCATACCATCACCATTCTGAATGACGCCAAGGCAAATTAGTAATTCGCCATAGACAGGCGCCTCCCAGTGCAGAAATCCCCACTGAGAGACTTTTTCAATATTCCCGGGCAAGGGTTTCTTGACAGAGTCCTGCCTTCGACATAGCGTATGAAACAGTCGAGGGTCTCCTGGGTATGCTCACATGAACGGAGGAGGAAGTGCCATGCAAGACGTTAATATCGAGAATCTCTCACCCTGGTTATTAGAACTCATGAAGGTTTTTGCGGAAGCAGGAATACGAATCCTGTTCATCTTCATCGTCGCCTATTTGGTCATACGATCGCTTAGATTTGGACTTACCCATCTCGAAGCTCTCCTTGTCACCCATCGAGAATCGAGAGAGGTAGCGCCAGGCGCAGCCAAGAAACGTATCAAGACGTTGACCGGACTCATGGAGACCATTGGTCTCACGGTCATCTGGATCATCGCGATCATTATGTCCCTTGATCAAGTTGGTCTTGATATCACGCCGATTTTGGCAGGAGCAGGGATTATCGGGTTAGCTGTCGGGTTTGGAGCACAGAACCTGGTCCGAGATGTGATTAGCGGATTCTTTATGATTCTTGAAAACCAAGTTCGGGTGGGAGATGTGGCGATCGTAAACGGCACAGGAGGACTCGTTGAGAACATCACGTTTCGAACTATCACGCTGCGAGACCTTGCTGGAGTCGTCCACATATTTCCCAACGGAACGGTTGCCACCTTAGCGAATATGACAAAAGGTTGGTCAGCCTATGTCATGGAAATTGGCGTCGCCTACAAGGAAGATACGGACCGAGTCGTAGCGGTCATGAAAGAGGTGGGGGATGAATTACAGCGCGACCCAGAGTACCAACCGCATATGATCGAACCCATTGAAGTTTTTGGGGTCGACCAATTTGGCGAATCAGAAGTCGTGATCAAAGCTCGGATTAAAACGCAGCCGATCACACAATGGACTGTTGGTCGTGAATATCGCCGCCGACTCAAAAAAGCCTTTGATGCACAAGGGATTGAGATCCCCTTCCCACATCGAACACTTTACATGGGCGAGGCCAGTTCACCATTTATTATTCAAACTGAACAAAAGAAACAACCAGCGTGAGGGTATTGTCAACTTAAGCCAGATTTGACTCCGGCGACGCATGAAGCTCGGATCCTGATCCCTTAAAATTCAATGGATGATAGCCGGGTGAATATTCTGTTCAGCGTTCAATTTTCGTTAAGTTGACAATTCCGAAGTTTATGTTGCATTTATAGATTATCAAAAAGTGACAAGTTTCGAGTGGTGGTATGACCATTTCCATAAACAAATTAGATGCCAATACCTTCGATGTGCTGATTAAAGGTGACAAAGAAACCAACCATCGTGTGCATATGTCTGAGCAGGACTATCACGATCTTTCTGACGGGACTGTGCCTCAAGAAACAGTCATTCTGGAATCGTTCAAGTTTTTGCTTGAGAGAGAACCCAACACCTCCATTCTTTCTGAGTTTGATATCACCGTTATCAAGCGTTATTTCCCAGAATATGAAAAAGAGATAAAACAGCGCCTGATATAGTTAAAGTTGCATTTATAGAGGTATGGTCAACTTGACGAACAGTCCACCCTGAGTCCGCCATTCGCCTGGAGAGACTCCCTTGAGTGATCAGAGATGACGCTGTACGCTTCACCTGTCCAAGCAGCCACATCTGGCTTACGTTGATAATACCTGCAGGAGCGCGTGATGTCCCAGAAACGAACTTTGGCCTTTCTTGAGACCATTCCCAATATTGCTATACTGCCCGCACAAGCCTGTTGACCTTCGCATCTTCCATGGACTTACCCCTCACCTTCATCTCCCTGTGCAGGGCATGCAGACAGGTCCTCTCAAAGGGGGCGAGGACAATGAGGAAGTACCTTCCCGTCACGGAGCCGGTGAGTGGCTTTCTTGGCTTATGAGGGAGAAGAAGGGTGAGAGTGATGAATGAAGCCGAGATGAGTAGAACAGATTGGAACGAACTCGCGGAGCTGGCGCTGAAACACATCCGAGCGGCCGGGGCTGAGTACGGGGACATCCGCATCCTGGACAGCACGACGCAGATTG
>JAZFZJ010000006.1:0-10856 GCA_036443915.1 Nitrospirales bacterium | reverse complement strand
GCCTTCGATTTCTTGGAGGGTTTTTCCGGCGATCCCTTGGAGATCACCGTACATGCCAACGGTGGCTTGCATCACCCGCTCAATTTGTTCTTCACGTTTCGCCCATTGTTTGGTGATAGTCTTCCGTTCCTTGGCAAGATCATCTTGCATGGTAGAAAACGCCTCAACAATCGCCAATATCCGCTGCCGGAACCGTGGGCCCATTAAATAGTCATAGACCATTTCCATTTTGGTTTGTTGCCCTTCCGAGGCCTGCCGAGTCGAAGCCACTTCTAACAATGTCTGTCGCATGGCAAGAGCAACTGGGAGGGCAACTTTAGGATGCGTCACCCAAACTCCATCGATCAACTGGAAGGTTTCGACATCTTTGGGCAGAGCCTGGCTGACAATGATCGCGATGTCGGCTTTGGCCTGACGCTGATCTTCCCGAAGTTTGATAAGCCAGCCATCGCTCCAATTTTTAGTCCGTTTGGATTCCCACAAAATAGTTCCGCAGGGTTGGCCGAATGGCCCCACCACACGATGGAGAACATCACCTCCATATTCCCCCTTCGGTACAGGCTGGATCTGATCCATGGGAAATTTGGTGGTTAACATCGTTTCGAGTTCGAGTTCTTGTACCTCCCCTTGAAGTTGCTGAGACCCCTGCTCGGCTCTGCGCTTGAGTTCTTCAATGTGTCTTTGCATGGAAGTAATGGTCTGTTCTTTTTCCATCACTTTTAATTTCAGTGCTTCTTCGGCCTCCTTTTTGGCCTGATCTCTAGTGGCCATGAGGCCTTCTTGGACTCGTTTTTCCACGGTCAAATCCAATTCCCGTTTTGCATCATCCAGCTCTCGTTGTTTTTTGAGGAGATCAGCTTGGGCTTTCTGAGCTTCTGCGAGTTTCTCGTCACGCTGTTTCAAAACATCTTGTAGCTCGGTGAGTTCTTGGGATTTTTGTTCAAGATCTGTGGCCAACGCCAACTTAGCCTTTTTGGCTTCTTCGGCGGCGATAGCGGCACGTTGATGCTTCAGTTTTTCAGCGACTTGTTCATCGAGCGTCTCTTGGGCTTTGGCCAAAGCGGCTTCCCGTTCCTGTATTGCCGTTTCACGTGTGACTCGTTCGGCTTCCTTCTGGGCCAACCGTTGCTCATAGTCGCGCTTGGTCGTTTCCAGGAGTGGGGCGGCAAGGGATTCCGTAACCTTGATTTCGGTTTTGCAGTTCGGACAGGTAATGGTTGGTTCAGTCATAAGTCTCGTGTTTGTTTAATGATACGCCGTTCTGGTTTGATATTTCTCTACCTCCCCTACCCCTCCTTACAAAGGAGGGGTTCATAAAGAGCTTTATTTAGGTATGACCTTATCTAAGCGAGCTTCCACTTGTCCGAATAACTTCAGGGCAAATTCATCACGTTGTGCCCCCGAACATTCTCCATAGGCTTTTGGTGAAGAAAAACGCGGACGGTACAGACGAAAGATTTGCTTCCCTTGTAGACCTTTCAAATCATGGCGATCCATATCGATGGGTTGCAACATCACAGGGATTACCGGCTTGGTCCCGCCTCTGACAAATTTAGGCAATTCATGCTCTTGAATATATTGCGATCCCAGAAATGCCGGACTGACCAGTAGTAATCCCAAGTCACATTTTTCTACAGCCTTTTGGATGGCCTCATGCCATTGGTCTCCAACCAAAATGTCGTGATCCCGCCAAAAACTGTAATGGTACTGTTTGGATGGGGCTACCTGCTCTCGAAACTTTTTAAGAAACCGTGTGGCAAGTCCACGATTCGCCCGTGCATAGGAAACAAACACCGTAATTTTCTTCTTCATTATTATTACAAAGAGAACTCAGGGGCAAATTATTGGGCGGCACATCCTAGCCAACCCCTCACAAAATGTACAGAAGGGTTTTGATTGGACTTTTAAACTCCTTTGGAAACAGAGAGGGGAAAAAGGCTTATGTTGATGGGGCGAGAGTCAGACCGAGACCAGGCTGACCGCTGATGGACTGGGCATCAAGTCTGCCGCCTTTGCCGAACATGAGCGGGGCCTCTGTGATATCTCGTTCCAGGAGATACGTTCCAAAGGCTCCTTCCTGGGCCAGAAGAATGTCGCGGTATTGATGGGCCACGGTGAGCGCAGCTCGGGTGAGGATGCTGGTTTCTCCGACTTGCGCCCCGATGATGATCGGAATGCCGAGCACCCTTGCTTGCTCCGCAATCGCAAGAGAGCGCAGAATACCCCCCATTTTTGAGATGCGAAGATTGATGATCCAGGTTTTAGGATGGGCTTGAAGGTGTTGAAACTGTTCAAACCGGAGAAAGTTTTCGTCCAAAATTATAGGGATTCGCAATTCCTGACTGATCGTTCGACATCCTTCATAATCTCCTACTTGGAGCGGTTCTTCTATGGCAAAGAACGGATAGTCGAATCGTTGAAGATACTGAATGGCATCTTCCGCTTTCTTCCAAAGGTTATTCGCATCTACCCGTATGCGGAGATTTTTAATAGGATTATCCTTCAGCAGATTGATTTTTTGACGATCAGATTCAAACTCTCCTGTAATCTTCACTTTAAAATCGGTGAAACCCAGCGCCTCGAATTGCTGCATCTGTTTTTGAAAGGCACCCACACTTTCTGTTCCAAGTACTGCAGAGTACTGAAATGACCCCGTTAACTCCCGCAGATCGAGAAGCTTTTCCAGGGACTGCCCCCGCTCTTTCCCCCAAAGATCGAACAAAGCCAGTTCTACCGCACACCATCCGGCCGGATTGGCATCAAGAGGTTTTTGATTGGCGGCCATCCACGCTCGCAGATCATCTAAACCTGTGAATGGTTCCCACATACTACGATACGAATCAAAAAACGCGTTCGCCGTTTCAATCGTCTCTCCGGTAACATAGGATCTCGGACATCCTTCCCCCACTCCAACTGTATCCTTCGATGATTCCGCTTTGACCAACACACTTTCGGTACAGGCACGGATGGCGGTCGCATGCGCGAAGGCCTGCTTAAAGGAAATTTCCAATGAATGCAAAGTAAAAATAGTCAGGGGCATGGTTTAGGATCTGACATACTTCGCAAAATCAAACGAACAATCCTGGGCATATTGTAATTTCACGAGCTTAAATTGGGCTTCCCGTTGGCCTTGTTGGACACAATAGACTTTGTAGGCCTCAGCAGTCCCCGGTTGAAGGTAGACGATCTGCGTCGGACCGAGTCGGGTGCTTTCCCGCTTTGCATGAAACTCGGGATTGCCTTGGCCAAGGTGTCGCTCCAACTTATACCCAACGAAATGATCAAGGGGTGGGTGTTCAATATACAACGTATATTGAAGCGTGCGTGCGTTACCCACCATGAGGTAGAAGTCGATGGTCGTGTGGTAGCCCTTTTGAATCTCCTCCATGGCCTCCATGATGTGATATTCGCAAAGCTTTTCTCCGGTAAGATTCGTGACGCCTTTCCCTTTTTGCACAAACCGGATAGTGGGTACTTTGTTGAATCGGCCCGTGACCTCGATAAGATCATTGATAAAATAACGGTAGAGCCCGTTCGAGGTGGTTACCACAACATAGTATTTTTTGCCTTTCTCTATTTGGTCGAGAGTAAGAGTCGTCGGACGGTTCCTATCCCATTCTGCTTGCTCGATAAACTCAAAAAAGTTTTCATGAAAAGTCGGGATACATCGATTATTTTCCACGTCCACGTTGAGACTACCCAGACATTCACTCGCCAGGTACCCCATCTCAACAATCTTCGTCTTTTTTGGGAGCACCGTTTTGAGTCTGGGGATCAACACCCCACAGCTCCCCCCTGTCCAGGTTACGACGGCCTGAAGTTTTGGCCAGAGCTCTTCCATGGTCAAACGGTTTTCATGGCCAAGGAATGACTGGAGATAGCGAAGTCTTCGACGCGTGGGACGAGGAATTGGCCCATCCTTCTGGTGCATGTTCTGGTCTTTTGACGACAGCAACTCTAGTATTTTAGGGAAATGCTGTCGACCCATATCCAACAATTTGAGCAGAGTAGAAGGATTAGCGGTGGCTATTACCGAGAGAGCTGGTTCAGCCAAGGCCCACGCCGCCATGCGGAAGTATTTTCTTTGGTAGTCCCCGATCAGGTTCAAGGACTCAGGAAGCAAGAGTTTCTGTTTGAGGACCTGCGGTAATCCTGCTGATAAGAGACCTGACATTGAACCATAACTCGTCCCGGTCTCGAGGTACCCTTCATGAGCTTGTCCAGCAATGACCAACATCTTCCCCCGAAAAATGGCGGGTAACGCTCGATACTGCGCATAGGTGCTAAGTTGTTGATAGCCACGAATAGCCTCTTCCGTGCTTCCCAAAATCGGGATGTATTTGGGCTTTCCCGTCGTTCCACTGGTCAGCGCATACCTCACGGGGGCTTCCATGTTGAGTTGTGCATCTTTAATTTGTTCCTGGGCTTTAATAAAGGGACGGAGATCTTCATACGTGTGAATGGGCACACCTAATCGAAATTCATGGTACCCTCGTAGAACTTTGAAACGATGCTTTTCTCCAAAGGCCGTCTGTGCCTGGCTCGTGAGAATACGTTGGAGAACGGCCTGTTGCACGGCCTGAGGGTGAGATGTCTGCTTAATAAACCGTTTCCACCCTCCATGTTTTACCAAGAGCATGTAGGCATGGATCCAGGCATTTTGAACGATCAGAGGTATCTTCATCTTCAGACCGTTCGTTTATCCGCGCCGGCAATGAATGGTGTCATCATTTGCTTCAAGAAACTGGTCGGATACCGTCGATTGACGAGGCCTAATTCGTCGACATGTTTGTCCTCAGGCAAATACCACGTCCCAAATAGCCAATCCCAGATGATGAGATTGTTGCCATAATTATGATTGGATTCTTCCTTGAACCGAGAATGGTGCCAGCGATGCAATTCCGGCCCGCTGATGACATAATTTAGCACACCAAGTCGTACTTCAATATTAGAATGTTGAAAAAATCCATTCAGGGCATAGCAGACCAAATACAACCCCAAGACCTCTTCGCCCACCCCCAAGAGTATGAATGGGAGCACATCAAACAGAAATTGTAAACCTTTATCAATGGGATGAAAGCGCCCCACGTTGAGCCAATAGAGTTTATGCGGCGCATGATGCACGGCGTGAAATCGCCACAAGGGCTCCCACTCATGGCTCATCCGATGAAGCCAATACCGCAGCCCATCCGCCACGGCCATCATCAGCAACATTTGGAACGGAACAGGCCAGTGAGTGGGCCACCACCCGTTCATCGTGAGATGGTGTGTGTGAAGATTTTGCAGCAAAGTCACGGCGATGGCAAATGAGAGAATTTTGGGAAGAACTCCCTGAATACAAGTCATAAAAATTGTATCCTGTAGAATCTCCTTTTTATCAGCCTTCCATACCTGACGATGAGGAAAGTAAAACTCCAGGCCGATTACAATCATTGCTCCAATAATAATGGGTAGATAGGTTGCCATCTGGAGATCCCAACCCTTGTGCATCATGAAGAGGTGAAACCCCATTCCAAAAACCAGAACCGACGGGTAAGCCCCATAGGCTACAAGTTGGTTCATCCGGAGCCCCGCTCATTGGCGACTATCTGCCTTTGCCCGAAGATCAGGTGGAAATGGCCGTAGATCATCACGAATGTCGCAAGTACAAGATGAAAGACTGTAGGGAGTTTCGCACCAAACCACACATGCTCTTTGGCTACGGTGAAACCCGCTACTAACCGCACACACATGATTGCAAAATAGATAAGGCCTAGGTACATATAGATGTTTCCTTTTCGAACAGAGGCCTTAATTGTACAATTGAATAGATTCACCACAATTTTTATACACCCAGCAAAAATGAGGAGCTGAACAAGGACCAATACCCAATAGGGTAACGTTCCACTATGCCAGGCGTGAAATGGCGGCAGAAAAGATATCGGATACCAAACTTGGATCAATTGGGCAAAAACCCGGAAACCGAAGAGAACAGTCAGACCTAATAAGGCATAGCCATAGTTTCTGGACTGTGTCTCATATGGCCAGACATCCTTCATCTATTGTTTATCGGCATGTGAAAAAAGGATTGAACCTGAATGCCGGCACGATGGAATACTCTAGTGACCGTTGAATAATTAAAATTTTTCTCAACATCGAACACCTTGGGAAAACCCTATCTCACATCCAAAGGAAGAGGGAATGTTCAAAAAAGCTCGCTGTCTCACCCGCCCTGCCCGTGCACGCCAAGACGTGCCTTTCCTCAGGCAAGGCTGCAGACGGTTTGACGCCCGGAGCGTAAGGGCCAGTACGTGAGGAGGGCAAAGTGTTGAGAACGCAGCCGGCGGCTTCTTTCAACATTCCCCTCTAGTGAAAAATGATAACCAACCTTGGCCGTACTGTATAGATGGATTTGGCAATGCTCCCTCTTCACTTGCGGTCTTTTTCATGCCAGGATTGAAGCATTTATGCCTGAAAAGCCTTCTCCATTTGCCTTCGGCTGGATACCCGGGACAAACTGCGGTTATGACGAGCGGCTTCAATTCTCTCAAAACGTCATTTCCCTGCAGACAGGAATCCATCTTTTTTTCTAGTATGGGACCGTTGAATAATTCACAAAATTCAGAGCGTCCATCCCATCTTGCCAATTTCATGAATCCTCACAAGCAATGGGCCGGTTCAAAAAGGCCCAGTATGCCAGTGACAGGAAAATCATAGCAGGGGACAGATAGAGGCCTGCCAAAAATCTGCAGGCATGACCGAAGAGACAGAGGTTTTTGCGCAACCGCAAACGCCCCGGTGGCAGGTTCTAGAACCGCAGGTACCACAACCCTGGTTACTCGCTAATGGCACGAAAGATTTTACTCATCGGGAACTCGGATGGCATTGGGGCTGCGGTAACACGTGCCCTGATTGCCCAAGGTGATCATGTTGTGGGTATTTCTCGTAGCCCAAGTCCGCTGGGTCCGGATGGACCCAAGCATTTTGTGCAAGATGTGGCCGCTCCTGAGTATCCCGCCGTGCTACAGAATCTTCTTGCCGAAGAAGGTCCCTTTGATGCCGGTATCTTCTGTGCGGCCATTGGTTCGGAATTGAAACTTCCAGATCTTTCACATGAAGCACGAGTCATTGACGTGAATTTTACCGCCATGGTGCGAACGCTGGCTGTGATGACGCCACATTGGCTGGAGAAAAAACAAGGCCACTTCATCGGTCTATCGAGTTTGGCCGATGATTTTTATAATGCGGAGGCCCCTTCCTATACCGCTTCCAAGGCAGGATTCAGCAATTATCTGGTTTCCATGGCCTTGAAACTCAAGCCTCACGGTTTGCATGTCACAAATATCCGCTTTGGATTTGTGGATACCAAATTGCCCAAGGCTTCCTGGAAACCCTTGATGATGACCTCCGACCAGGCCGCCAGGCATGTCTTAGGTTGTCTAAAGACAAGAACAATTCAATTGAGTGTGCCGAAATTAGTCGGTGCAGCTATCCATGGAATACGTTTCGTGCAATCCCTACGTATTTGGATGTCATAATATTTCTTGGACAACCATGAGCCTTTCGGCTATCGTAGGTCCATCCCATTTCCATTGGAGGAAAACGGATACACCCTTTTTATACGATCAATCCTTTCACCACAGCATACAATTGTTCAAGGAGATTTTAGGAATGACAGACGTCACGCAGACTAATGTAGCAGAGGCAGACCTGCTTAAGAATTTGGGGCCCCTTGCCCCATTAGTGGGAATATGGGGGGGCGACAAGGGAGTGGATATTGCTCCCTCGAAAGATGGATCAAAGGAGACCCGCTTTCGGGAACGCATGACTTTTGAGCCCCTTGGCCCAGTGGTGAACGGACCTCAGGTTCTCTACGGCCTGCGTTATGCCACCATGGCGTGGCCACTGATTCAAGAGCAGCCCTTTCATGAAGAGGTAGGATATTGGTTATGGGACGCAGAACGGAGACAAGTCATGCGATGTTTCGTCATCCCTCGTGGAGTCGTCGTGAATGCCGGGGGGACCGCAGAACCCCACGCACAACAATTCAGGATGGCCGCAGAAGCTGGCTCCGCTATTTATGGCGTCCTCTCCAACCCCTTTTTAGAGCAAACCATGAAAACGGTTCACTATGAATTAGAAGTCACGATTCATGAGGGAGGCCAGTTTAGCTATGTGGAAGATACACAAATTCAGATCCCAGGCCGATCAGAGCTGTTTCACCACACGGACCAAAACACCCTCACACGTAGGTAATCAGCCTTCCGGGAAATTGTGTTCTTTCAAAGAGATGATTCGCTATATGTCGGGAGAGACAAATTTCTTTTGGGCTGAATCATACGCCCAGACCTCTCCAGATTCAATGGAATACACCCATCCATGCAATCGCAAATCGCCGGAACGCAGCCGCGTGGCCACCGCTGGATGGGTACGTAAGTGATCAAGCTGCACAAGGACATTCTCCTTGATCGTTGCGGTGAATAACTCATCTCCAGAGAGATGGGCATAATGATCCTTGGCAATGCGCAACGTTGTTTCTGCCTGTCGCAACCACGCTTTCACAGCGGGAAGTGTTTCTAGTTTTTCTGGATGAAACAGGGCTTTCATGGCGCCACAATCCGTGTGCCCACACACAATAATGTCTTTCACCTGTAATACGGACACCCCGTATTCAATTGTCGCCGTACTGCCCCCTATGGCCGACCCGTAAGTTGGAATTAAATTGCCGGCGTTGCGGAGAATAAACAAATCTCCGGGCTCGGTTTGGGTAAGGAGGGACGGATCAATTCGGGAGTCCGAACACGTCACAAACAACACATTGGGCGTTTGTTGCTTAGACAACGTGTGAAATAGTTCTCGCTTCTGCGCAAAGACTTCCTGTTGAAACTTCAGTAACCCTTCCAAGACTTTTTCCATCAATCCTTCCTCCTTAGCCTATCCAATATCATCATACATTTGGAGTGCGGTGGTGTGAATGCTTCCCCTTCCGTCTATCTTTATGAACCGATAACCAGATTGTGAAATTCACGAGGGACTGGTATCGTTGTCAAATTGCTTGAAGAATTTTAATTCTCATATGAATGGTCCCGACCGTGAATTCACCTTCTCTTACTCCCGATCATTTCAAACAAGTGCTCCTTGACCTTCGCACGGATCTTCTTCAGAGCGAACGGTCAGGGCAGGAGGCCGCACAAACCGTAGAATTGGACCAAACCACCATCGGACGAGTCTCTCGAATGGATGCCCTCCAACAGCAAGCGATGGCCAAAGCTTCACAACAACGCCGCCAGATTCAATTGCAACGGATTGAGGCTGCCCTCCATCGAATAGAACAAGGAACCTTTGGATCTTGCATGCGGTGTGGAGAACCCATTGCTCCCAAGCGATTGGATTTTGATCCCTCCACCCCCTTATGTACCACGTGCGCGAGTCAGCCTAAGACCTAATGGGGCTGTTGAAAAAGCATGCCCTCGCGAAGGCGCAGGGTCCGCCAGCGTCGTTCTCGACCCCTTGTCGTACTCACGTACTCCGTGTACGTTCCGCGCGCCAATGGTCCTGCGGTCTTGCCTGAGGAACAGGATGTCTTGGCGCACATGGGTTGGGCGAATGAGACAGCGGGCCTTTTGAACAGCCCCTGTTCCTCCTAACACTTGAGAAATTTGGACAGTATTCGCAAATTGAAAAAATTTTGCATTATTCAACAGACCCCTAATTGCCGTCTCCTATGAAACGATTTCATCTCGCCCTCGGTGTCGTGAACATTGAGCCATCGGTGTTGGACTATTCTCAACGTCTCGGCCAAGACCCAAACGTGGTCATACCACATGAATATGCCTTATGGCGAACCGACACATTGAATCTTTCCATAAGAAAAGTTTCGGCTGAAGAATCCAGGAAATTGCCCCATTTGGGTTGGGAAACACCAGATGCAATAGAATTTTCAACAGAGATGGATAGTAATGGGATTCTTTGGGAACACTTCACCGCCCACCAACAAGCTGATGAAATCAACCAGATCTGGCCAGACTTCCAATACCTCCCTAAACCCTAAGGCTAGGCCCTCTCGCTCTGTGACCATGGATACGTCCGTTAATATCACTTCCCAGGGCAAGGACGCTAACGAGCCCGCTATCCCCAATCACACCTGCCCGTTGTGCGACATCAATCGAGGGGAAGAGTACTTTGTAGACCGTCGCCGCACCTACCTCTTCTGTGCTACTTGTCACTTAGTGTTTGTCCCGCCAACGTATTTTGTATCCCCAGAAGAGGAAAAGTCCACATACGATCACCATCAAAATTCCCCCGAAGATCAGGAGTACAGGCGATTTCTCAGCAGACTCTTTCTTCCCATGCACGATCTCCTAGGCCCAGGAAAACACGGGTTAGATTTTGGCTCGGGTCCCGGCCCCACGCTCTCCGTCATGTTTAAAGAAGCGGGATATCCCATGGCCACATATGACCATTTTTATGCCCATAACCCCGAAGTGCTGACAACCTCCTACGATTTCATTACCGCCACCGAAGTCGTTGAGCATCTCCATGCACCAGGGAGGGTCTTGCATCAAATATGGACTCTCTTGAAACCTGGTGGATACCTTGGACTCATGACCAAACTTGTCTTAGATCGAAAGGCCTTTGCCAACTGGCATTATAAAAATGAGCCGACCCATGTCTGTTTTTTCTCTCGACCAACATTTGAATGGTTGGCCACCCAATGGCAGGCAGAGCTGCAGTTCATCGGAAAAGATGTCATAGTATTCAGGAAAATTGGTTCTCTCTCTTGAAAAGAAGGGGCCTTTTTGTCTTGTACAAAGAGTGATGATCCTGTTGTGAATTAACCGCTTCCCGCTCCAAGACATATACAATGAAGAAATCCT
>JAZFZJ010000005.1:0-3228 GCA_036443915.1 Nitrospirales bacterium | reverse complement strand
TTCTCCTCCGGCAAAAAGGACTTTTGAATTTCCTATTCCCGACGACCCATCCAAAAACCCACATGTCGCAGATTAGCCACAACGGGTCATCGTTCCTACGTTTGGCTTCATCACCAAGCCCATCAATGAGCTTAGGCTGGCTATTGGACAGAATTGGCGAAATCGGCTCGGTTACTAAGTTGTTATTATGGCTCGGACCACTACAAAAGCTTCTCTCTTGGAAAAGGCTCCCGCTCTTGCGGCCCAATGGCACCCGACCAAAAATGGATCGCTTACGCCTGCTGACGTAACGCCGGGTTCGAATAAGAAAGTCTGGTGGGAATGTCCAAACAATCGGGAGCATATCTGGCCCGCCACCGTTTCTAATCGAAATAATTTGGGACGCGGATGTCCGTATTGTTCTGGGCGGTATGCGACACCTGAAGATAATTTGGCCAAGGCAAAGCCCGATCTTGCGGCCCAATGGCACCCGACCAAAAATGGGACACGCTCTCTGAAAGAGGTGAAGCCACAATCTAACAAGAAAGTCTGGTGGCAATGCCCCAAGAACACGGAGCATGTTTGGCAAGCAAGAATAGACCACCGTTTCGCAGGTATAGGGTGCCCGCATTGTCAAGGCCAGAGAGCCACCAATTTGGTAAACCTTAAGCGCCTTTATCCCGACATTGCCGCCGAATGGCATCCTGATAAAAATGGAAAGAAGAAGCCCGAAAACTACCGTCCAGGGTCAAACACTCGTATCTGGTGGCGATGTAAACGACATCCAGATCACGAATGGAAAACAACAATAAATCCAAGGGTACATGCGGAGTCAGGGTGCCCTTTCTGTACTAAACAGACTTCTCTGCTTGAAGTTCGGGTTTATGTTGAGTTGAGAAAATTGTTTCCTTCAACGTCTTGGCGAGAAAAGATTTATGAAAATGAATGTGATATTTATTTGATGGAATCTAATGTAGCCATCGAAATAGATGGTTACTACTGGCATAAAGACAGGATTGGTCAAGATATCGGAAAGACCAATAAGTGGTTAGATAAGGGAATAAATGTCGTTAGGATCAGGGAAAAAGGTCTCGATCCCGTAACACCTAACGATATTATTTCCAAACATGGCGAGCATTGGCCAGTTATTGATCGTCTTTGCAGGACACTTATTGAGTTGATTAGCGATCCAGATTCGCGGCAGGTTCTAATAAATTATAGAGCATCCAAGAAATTCGTAAATGAAGTTGAATATAGACGTATTGTGTCCTGTCTTCCAGGTCCCACCCCAGAAAATTCCATAGACGAGACCCACCCGGAAATAGCCGCATCATGGTGCGACAGTTTGAACGCCCCACTTCGTTCAAACATGTTTTCTCGCGGGAGTCATTTTCCCGCTTGGTGGGTTTGCCCAGATAACTCCAACCATACATGGCAAGCCATTATCAAAAACCGGACCAAGGGTCATGGTTGCCCATTTTGTTATGGAGGAATGGCGTCACACGAAAACAACCTCGCGGTCAGGTTCCCTGAAATTGCCGCGCAATGGCACCCAGAGCGGAATGGAAAGACCAAGCCAAGCGACTATCGACCGTATTCCCACAAAAAGGTTTGGTGGCTGTGTTCGGCAAATCCGGACCACGAATGGCAGACCGCGATAGCCAGCAGAACAAACAGCAAGAGTGGTTGTCCAACTTGTGCACGCAACCGACGACCTTAACGACAGCGGACTTCCAGGGGGGTGATGTCACCTTACTCTCTGGTCCTCCGGGTTCAACATTTGCGAGCCAAAGCCTTCTTGGTGGAGTTCAAGGACTGACGGAGTTCACTGTTGCCTCCTCCGTCCCCGAACCCTCCACGGTGCTCTTGTTCGGCACCGGCTTAGCGGGACTGGGACTGTGGCGGTATCGCAAGAGCGTGAAGCGTTAACCTTCATCAACTGATTACAAGCCTTTCCACAAAGAGCCTGACTCCTCACGGGGTTGGGCTTTGGTGTTTTGTCCCCCCCCTGACTAGCCATTTCTTTTATTTCCAAGATTTTGTATGGTAGTGCTCTCGTAAATGAATGCTGGCGGCGACCTACGAAGGGAAGACCGTCAAGCCGTTTTTGATGGATCTGGCAAGGGTGCGGTTAGCCGAGATGGAGAAGAAGGGGATCTTGCCGAAGGGGAAAGGGTGGGGCTAGGCTCCTCTTTTGAAGGGAATTGACTCTTAAGCCAATAGGAATCCCGGTGCCTCCCTTGAGCTGATTTTGCCGCTCAACTGTGACTATCACGAATCACCATAGCCGCTACGATCAATACCAATGAGGAACATGAAGAAATCCACTACCCCCAAAAGGGTTCGCACGAGCCACCTTGCGAGCCCATGGATTGGCACCTTGATCCTGTTGGTGGTTTGGCTTTTGTTGCCATGCACAGCTTCTGCCAAAAGTGGGAAGGACGGTAGACTGGAATCGGCACAGTCTGACTACGGACGCATAGAGGGAAAATGGTTGCGCCCCGACGGCGGATATGTCCTGGAACTAAGTGACATCAAGCCTGAGGGTAAGCTGAAGGCCGCGTATTTCAATCCGAAACCGATAAACGTTGCCAAGGCGGAATGGCAGAGCAGGGACAACCGCATCCTGGTTTTTGTTGAACTTCAGGATGTGAATTATCAGGGTTCCACGTATACGCTCATCTATGATCCAGAGCACGATCGGCTAAATGGATACTACTATCAAGCTGTGATGAAGAGGACGTTTGATGTTGTTTTTGTGAGAAAGGAATAACTGGTCTCCAAAACAGACGAGCGAAGCCTCACATCGTCGGGTGTGGGGCTTTGGTGTTTCTACTAGGTCCTTGTGAAGGGAAGGGTGATGCGGAGAGACAGTTATCGGGTGGTTCTTTTGAGGGAAGGTTGGTTTATTTCGACGAAAGGCGTAGCATGGGGCAGGTAGAAGATAGATCAGGAGAGCACATGGTAGTTCATGGAAGAACCTTCTTTGCCGGAACTGGTTGGGGAGGTTTTTTTATTTTCGGAGCTAAACGGTTCCAAGGGAATGAGGAACATTATGACACGACAGCGAATCGCAATCGGGTTAACCCTAGGACTAGCCTTGATCTTGCTTGCAGCTTTGCCCCATTCGAGCTTTGCCCAAGTATGTACGGATCCTCCTGCAGGGCTAATCAGTTGGTGGCCAGGTGAAGGTGGTCTACCCCCGAAATTGTGGACACATCTGAAACGCACGATAATGTGCAAGGAGGT
>JAZFZJ010000004.1:0-7657 GCA_036443915.1 Nitrospirales bacterium | reverse complement strand
AAAATGAGTAGGATGAAGACTTGGTGAATGGGGTTCTGTCGCAAATAATGTTTTTGAAGGCCAGGAGAGGTTTTAGCTCCGTGTCTGGCAGACGAGAATTGTCAATTTTACTGGGGTTTTGAAACCTGGGACGGTATGAAAACCCGTATTGTTTCTCACAATTCCATTATTTGCGACAGAACCATGGTTTCTTTAGTCTTTTCCTTACCGACTGATATATCCCTGCGCCATTTCTCCATTCCTATTCAAATTTCTTGACCCAACGTCATTTTGGTGGGTATTGTGCAATGCGCCGATCCTTCACAGCCACGAATGCATTGATTGTAAAGGATAGTTGAGTGTTCCAATCCTCTTTGAATCCCGTTGGGGACGCCAAAATTAAAGCCGCTGAAGGTTGTGCTTCAGCGGCTTTTGTGTTTTATGGCCGGTTAGAGGGTGGATAATGATGAACCATTCTTTAAAAGTCAGAAAAATTTCGATATGGTGAGAGAGGGGCTAGGTTCTTTCATTCATCTTGTTGGGGAGCGAGGGACTTATGAATCGTGGTCTTATTCAAGGGATGCTAGTGTTGATTGGTCTTCTGGGGACAATTTCTATGGCATTGGGGGAAAAAGAGTGGAAGTACACAGAATCTGGAGAAGTTGATGAAGGTCCTGTTGACGGCCCACCCGGATCAATGGTCCTGATTCCGAAAGGTGAATTTACAATGGGGTATAATGAAGCATCCCGAAATGAGAGGCCAGAACATACGGTATGGCTGGATGAGTATTACATTGATCGTTACGAAGTAACGATGGCCGAATACCAAAAACTGTTAGATGAGGATTACAGTATTGAACCTCCACCGTTATGGGATGATGGGGCTGCGACCGGAAAAGTGGGGAACCGACCGGCTGTCGGCATTTCGTGGACAGATGCGGAACGATATTGTAAATGGGCCGGCAAGCGTCTTCCTACCGAAGCCGAATGGGAAAAGGCGGCCCGTGGAACGGATGGCCGGCGATATCCGTGGGGGCATATGCAGCCCTTTGTGGATATTGCCAATTATGATCGGGGGACAACAGGATGGGTCAGCTATCCCATTACTCTTTCCCCAGTCCAAAGTGGGACGAAAGGTATGAGTATTCGTCATGGGCTCAAGCAAGGAGGAAAAAGCCCCTATGGTTTATACCATATGGCTGGTAACGCCGCGGAATGGGTCAACGACTGGTACGCTCGGTACTACTACGAAGACAGTCCGAAAAAAAACCCACAGGGTCCAAGTAAGGGAGAATTTAAGGTTTTGCGAGGCGGCTCATGGGAAGATCAACCCACAAACTTGCGAGTAACTGCTAGGGCAAAAGGCGAGGTTGATTTTCAAGATCTCACGATGGGGTTTCGGTGTGCGAAGGATGCGAAGTAACTCTGTGGCCACTTAGGTGGGTAGCCGCACTCTGTCAAACATTACAAGTGGGAAGGGTTGAGATCGCCAATGGGCTCCATTGGTTGGAGCGCAACCGAATATTCTCGTTTCTGGCCATAGAGCCAACGAGCCGTTTTCCCTCCAATATTTCTGATGGTATGAGACACGCCATTGGGAATAAGAACTTCTTCTCCAATTGAAGGTCGAATTCGCTCCCCTGCTATTTCCAATTCCAAATCACCCGCTATCGCCATAAAGAGTTCCGCCGTCTCATGAGTGGTGTCCTTCCACTCACGTCCGGCATGGTCAATCCACAGGCCGCAGGAAAACCCCCGGCTACGCCAATCCTTGGCGATGTCTGAGCGATTAATAAATCTTGAATTGGCCACGGTGCTTCTCCTTCTCTGGCAAATATCAAATAGGTGGTAGAAAATGTCTTATCTGTTCATGTTATGAACAGCCGCTTGACTCCCCGCAATTGTCGCATTTCAAACACATGCCGTTACGGACCATTTTAAATTGTTTGCATTCGGGACAGGGATCTCCTTCATACCCTTTTTGGCGGGCCTCTTGGACTTCCGTGATCGTGACGGTCTCCCGCTTCATTTCAACTTTTCGGGCTACGTTCCTTTGTTCCCTCCCATGTTGGCTTGTTCCGTTTCCGAATGGTTTTCGGGAGGGAAACACTTCTGGGCTAATGGATGTGGAACTGAGTGAGCGTGGGTCCACTAAATCCTTGGCGTCTTCTTCCTCGGTATCAGTTTGTTTCTTGAGCGCGTCTACTCGAAGATCCTCGGGGGCAACCTGTTCCAAATCATTCCGATCCAGGTACGTAATGGCCAATTCCCGGAAAATGTAGTCGATGATCGAAGTAGACATTTTAATATGATTATTCAGTTTGACCGGTCCATTGGGCTCAAACCGTGTAAACAGAAACGCATCAACAAATTCCTCGAGCGGCACGCCATGTTGCAGCCCGAGAGAAATGGCAATAGCAAAGCAATTCATCAGGCTGCGAAAGGCCGCCCCTTCTTTATGCATATCCAAAAAGATTTCCCCCAGCGTCCCATCTTCATATTCACCTGATCTTAAGTAGATTTTGTGTCCACCCACAATGGCTTTTTGTGTATAGCCTCCACGACGGGTAGGAAGGGGTCGTCGTTTGGCTAGATAGCGGACCAACACTCGGGAGGCGGCTTGTTTGGCGACCGACGCGACCTGATCGGATTGAGAGGACAAATTGCTCCAGTCGCTGAGGGTATTGAGGGGCTGGCTTAATTTCGATCCGTCCCGATACAACGCGACGGCTTTTAACATGGAATTCCATGAGGATAAATAGGCTTCTTTGACGGAATCCACCGAGGCGTTAGCCGGCATATTGATGGTTTTGCTGATGGCACCACTGATAAATGGTTGCGCGGTCGCCATCATCCGGATGTGGGCTGACGGTGCAATAAAGCGTTGCCCCAAACGCCCGCACCGGTTGGCACAATCAAAAATTGCAAGGTGTTCTGGCTTTAGATGCGGGGCATCTTCAACGGTCATCGTGCCACAGCAATAGTCGGTGGCTGCTAGAATTTCTTCTTGGGTAAATCCTAAATTTTGAAGAATGTTGAACTGTGGATTTTGAAGTTGAGATTCGGTAAGCCCTAATTTCTCTCGACAAAATTCTTCCCCCAAGGTCCATTTGTTAAAGGCAAAATGAATATCAAAGGCCTCATCAAGTGTGGATTCGATTTTTTCCAGAACTGTTCGATCGAACCCTTTGTCCTTCAAGGTTTCATGGTTAATAAAGGGAGCCTTTTTAAGGGTACGGGTACCAGTGGCATACGTGACGATATCTTGAATTTGAGTTGAGCTATACCCGAGATTCCGTAACGCCGGGGGAAGACTTTGGTTAATTATTTTGAAATAGCCTCCGCCCGCGAGTTTTTTGAATTTCACCAAGGCAAAATCTGGTTCAATGCCCGTGGTGTCACAATCCATGACCAATCCGATCGTGCCGGTTGGTGCGATAACTGTGGCCTGGGCATTTCGATAGCCATATTGTTCCCCCAGTTCTAAAGCCCTCTCCCATGAGTCTTGTGCAGCTGTGAGCAGGTCTTGAGGGCAGTGGTCAGATTGAATCCCAGCGGGAAAGATCGTGAGATCTTCATAGTCTTCAGGCAGAGCGTTGTTAACTGCCCGTTGATGATTCCGCATGACTCGCAACATGGATTCGGCATTTCGGGGATAGGCGTTAAACGGCCCTAATTCCTTGGCCATCTCTGCGGAGGTGGCATAAGACTCCCCCGTCATCAGAGCCGTTATAACCCCACACCACGCCAAACCCTCTAGGGAGTCATAGGGAATGCCTAGTCGCATGAGAATGGAACCCAGGTTGGCATAGCCCAGCCCGAGAGTTCTAAAGGAAAAGCTTTTTTCGGCAATAATCCGGCTGGGGAACCCTGCCATCAGGACGCTAATTTCCAGAACCATAGTCCACAACCGAACGCCATGACGAAATCCCTCAATATCAAACTGTCCTTCTGTGGTGAGAAAGCGGCCCAAATTTAATGAGGCCAGATTGCAAGCCGTATCATCCAAGAACATGTATTCGCTACAGGGATTAGAGGCGTTTATCCGTCCATCCTGAGGGCAGGTATGCCATTCATTGATCGTCGTGTCGTATTGAACTCCAGGGTCGGCACAGATCCAGGCTGCCCAGGCAATGCGATTCCAGAGGTCTTGAGCTGGAATGGTCTTGGAGGCAACCCCATCAGTGCGACGAGTCAAAGTCCAATCGCCGCCAGTTTTGAGGGCATCGAAAAATTCGTTTGGAACCCGGATACTATTATTGGAGTTCTGACCGGAGACTGTTTGATAGGCTTTGCTGTCCCAATTTGTGTCGTATTCGTAAAACACAAAATGGGTAAACCCTTCGTTGGCGTAGTTGAACATGCGTTGAATATAGGGTTCGGAGACCGCGGCGTCTCTGGCAGCTTGAATGGCTTCTCGTAGCACCTGGTTCTCCCGAGGGTTGGTGCTCACCTGCGTGGTGCCGTCGGATCGAGTCACATGACAGGCCTTTAAGATGGTATTGAGATGCCGTGCGCAAATCGTTGAGCCTGTTACCATGGCAGCCACTTTTTGTTCTTCCACTACTTTCCAATCAATGAATTCCTCAATGTCGGGATGATCTAAATCCAAGCAGACCATTTTGGCTGCCCGTCGTGTCGTTCCTCCGGATTTAATGGCTCCTGCTGCACGATCGCCAATCTTTAAAAAGGACATGAGTCCTGATGACCGGCCTCCTCCCGACAAGAGTTCTCCGTCAGCACGAAGTTTAGAAAAATTGGTGCCGGTGCCAGAGCCATATTTGAAGAGTCGGGCTTCCCGAACCCACAGGTCCATAATCCCACCTTCGTTTACCAAATCGTCCGAAAGGGATTGGATGAAACAGGCATGGACTTGAGGGCGTTCATACGCGTTGCGGGCTTGTTTGACTCGATGGGTATTAGGATCAACGTAGTAGTGCCCCTGTGCAGGCCCGGATAATCCATAGGCAAAATGAAGTCCGGTATTAAACCACTGTGGAGAATTGGGAGCAGCCATTTGCCAGGCCAACATATATCTCAGTTCATCTTGAAACGCTTGAGCGTCTTCTGGAGTATCAAAATAGTGATGCATCTTTCCCCATTTGGTCCAACAGCCCGCGAGTCGGTGAAAGACCTGTCGGGCATCACGTTCCCCTCCAAGCAAAGGGGTACCTTTCTTATTTAGGAGAGGCGTACAGTTGTCGTCTAGTTGTGGAACACCGGCTTTTCTGAAATATTTTTGCGCCAATATGTCCACGGCCAGTTGAGACCAATGCTCGGGGGCCAAAATGTTATCCTGATGAAATACCAATGACCCATCAGGGTTCTTTATTTCGGAAGAGCGGGTGGAAAAAGGAATGGCTTGATAGGGGCTCTCCCCGGCAGTAGTGAATCGGCGCTCAATTTTCATGAAAGGTCTCCTTTAGAGGGCACTGAAACACCGTAGGGTATTCCTTCAGAAATTTTCGGCTGTCTTGCCCGTTGTTCCCTAGTTTCACCGATACGTGAGGCTTTTTGGATAACCCCTCAGAATGAAGCAACAGGATTTAGGGTAGTCCCTAAACTTGCCATTGAAAGGCCATGCACCAAAGAGTTGAGAACCTCTGAATTCGTCTCTCGTTTAGAAATGTTACCGTCTGTGTGAAAGAGATGAAAATCTACAGGGAAAACAGGAAAAAATAAGACCCGAAGAAATAATTGGTTAAAACCAATGGCACACAATCTATAGAGGATGCAGAAAAATGTCAATACTAAATGTTGTGAAAAAGCTTGATGCATGGGGATTTCTGTGTAGAACTTGTGAGTTCAAAAAACCTAATATTTGATGCAAGTTTCGGAGTCAAACCTGGGCAGTTATCCACAGGGCCATTCTCCAATATTTTCAGTTATTCACAGGTTGGTCTACTTTGCCTACAAATATTTCCAGGTAGAGCAAGAACATTTTCAGATTCGGGGGTATCCCACAGTAATATTTATCAAGAAGAGAGGTGGTTTCGAGGTCATTTCCACGGGCGGATTTCCTAGAAGGAAATGTGGATAATGGGCCTGTTGAAAAAATCCGCAAGCGTCGTTCTCGGGCCTTTGTTAAAGTCTTCGCCGTGCACCCTCACGTACTCCGTGTACGCTCCGGGCGCCAAACCCCCTGCGGCCTTGCCTGAGGAAAGGCACGTACTTGGCGTGCCCGGGGTGGGCGGGTGAGACAGGGGGCTTTTTGAACAGGCCCCATGCTTGTGATGATTCATAGAATTGGTAAGAGGGGATTGGCACTCTAAAGTTTTTGAATTATTCAACAATCCCATACTGTTCGTCAGGGAGGTTCTCACCCTCTGTTGGGTTCACGGACTCTTCATGCAGGGGGTAATACTGCCAGGGGAATCCTCATGGAAGGAATTTCCCAGTATTCCACGGTTCCTAAAGGATCTTTTGAATTGATGCCGAGTCTTCTCTGGCGGTAGAAGGAGAATATGTAGGGAAGACGGGGGAAGAAGTGCCCTCAACTATTTCATCTTTTTTCAACAAGGAGCAGGACGATGTATGTGTGGAATAAACAGTTCGTGGTAGGGTTATTGGTGGTGTTCGTTATTCTGGAAGGGGTGTTTTTCCTCATGACCGGAAGGGCAGGCGATAGCCAATTGCAGGTTCGGACAACCCAGTGGATTATGGCCAATTATGTCTTGTTGGTCATTTGGATTTTTGTTTGGATGATTGATCAAGCCCGGGTGCGAGGGAAAAATGTGTGGCTTTGGTTATTGCCCTTTATCATTTTCCCTCTCCCGACCTTAGTCCTCTTTATTCTTATGTTGCAGCGTCGTATCGCCTAAGGGAATGTTGAAAAAGTCCGCCAGCGGTGTTCCCTGCCTTCGCCGTAGCGGCTTCGCGTAGGCAGGTCGCCCCTTTGTCGTGCTCACGTACCCAATGTACGCTCCGCGCGCCAAAGTGGCTGCGGCCTTGCTGGACGGGCTTTTTTGAACATTCCCTCCGATTTCATGATGTTTCATGCCATCTGCCAGATTGGGATGCGATTGAACAACTTTTGAATGATTCAACAGATCGCCTGACAAAACTTATCCGATCACCACACGGGATTGGGCATATCGGTAGGGTTTTTTGACGGAGGTGGTAACGGCAAACAGGCCGATCATCAGTGGTCCGAATCGTCCTAGCAGCATAGACAGCATAATCATCAATTTTCCGAAGTCGGTGAACAGGGCGGACAAACTCCGGTCTGCCCCGTCTCCCAACGACATGCCGACAATGCCCATGGCTGAAGTCACTTCAAACATTAAAGATAAAAATGGTTGGGATTCTGTTGATGCCAATAGTAGCGTCATGCCCGTGATAAGGGCGAGGGCTAAAATCGTAAGGCAAAGGGCTCGGGTTACGAGATCCTGGGGAATCCGTCGATGAAAGACTTCCACATCCCTTTCTCGCCGAAGCAAACTCCAGATGGTCAAAAACACGATCGCGATGGTCGTCGTCTTGATGCCACCGGACATACTCCCCGGTGATCCTCCGATTGCCATTAACAACAAAAGAAAGTACAGCGTGGGTTCTCGCATGTTCCCCAGGTCGATAGTCGTAAATCCCGCTGTTCGGGAGACGGTATGAAAATAGGAGACCTTTAAAGCATCTCCAACCGATAAGGGCTGAAGCGTGGCGGGGTTGTTCCACTCCAACA
>JAZFZJ010000003.1:0-5484 GCA_036443915.1 Nitrospirales bacterium | reverse complement strand
TTACAAACCGAAACCTTGGAAGCATTCAGGCGGGAAGTCAGACACACATGTTCCATATTACCGGGTATTCAATGCCTGGAATGGGAGGGGCCTCACGCACCAGGAATATTTTCTTTTCAATGTGTGGACGAACCAAAAAGCCAAGTTCTTTTTCATTCAACTGGTACAACCAAGTCTATTGCCTGGAAGACCTTTTCAACCCCCACGACTCCTGCACACACCGGGATCCGCCTATCTTGGTCGCCCCATACTCCCCCTGCCGATGTGCAATACGCCCTCATCTTTCTCACAAACATTTTGGGGTCGGTTGAATAATTCAAAAATTTCCCAATATCGGCTACACCTGGCAAATACGATATACCATCCCAAGGAATCGGGAATGTTCAAAAAGCCTTGCTGCCCCACCTAACCCAGGCGTGCCAAGACACGCTTTTCCACAGGCAAGGCCGCAGGCAGCGGGGAGCACGATGCGTACATGGGAGCGGCGTCCAGAAGAGTGCCACCGTTGCGAGGGATCCGAGCAACGAGAACGCCGCTGGCGGACTTTTTCAACATTCCCTTGTGATTGAAGAAAGCATGAAGATCGAAAAAGGGAGAAAGACGGTTTTCAAAAGGAAAGACCATCCAGACTACGAATGGCCCTCTTATTGGAGCTGTTGAATAATTCGAAATTCTTTCAATGCTGATTGGCTTTGCCAAATTCCATGGGTTACCAATAGCAAGAGGGAATGTTCAAAAATGCCCGTCCAGCAAGGCCGCAGGGCTTTTGGCGCACGGAGCGTACAGATGAGTACGTGAGTACGACAAAAGACCGAGAACGCCGCTGGCGGACTTTTCCAACATTCCCTTATTTGTTACGGTTGGACTAGGACGGTAACAGAAGCGGCAGTCCAATCAGCCACTTGACTCTGAACCGGGATCGCTTGAACAGGCTCCATGGCATCCGATATGTGTTCCTGACCTTGATCGAATTCCGTTTCTTGTTCGCTTTGGTAGGCAACAGCATCCGTTTGCTGGGTATGCGCCTTCGTCGGAAATTCCATCGAGGGAGCAGGAGCACTTTCGTAGCCTGGAGATCCGGTGGTGGGTTTATCGGAAACGGTGATGAGTCCTCGAGTCATACTTCCAATCAATTCCTGCCGAAGACTGACCAATTGAGCTAAGGGTTTTCCTAAAATCGGACCCTTGCCAGATCCCTGTTGCCTGGAGGAGCCCACCGCTTGACGAATCCGCTGGGTCAATTGTCGATCGGTGCTGGCAAAGACGCGGATCGTATCCACGCCAGGAGGATTGGCATAGTCCCAGTGAAACCCCGCGCGATTGCCACTATTCAAGGAATCCGGCAATAACACCGAGCGTCCCGCTCGAATAAACCCATCTGGATAGAACTTTGAATCCTGATAGGGATTCGGGAACAACACATTCACATTGCCCTCCGCATCCACATCAACAATTGTGAGGTAGCAATCAGTGTCGGAGATCACTTCCAACTGTAAACTATTCGAAAGGGAACGCCGCGCACCGGTTTGACGAATGTGATAGACTGGCGCCTCCATCCTATCGCTGACTACCGCAATACCCCGCTGGCCGACTTGCACCACCCGCACATCCAGATTGATTTGCGTCGCGGGATTTTCTAGGGCAAGCAGTTGTGAGGCATTTCGAGATTGCACCATCACTTGGGCTAAGGGTTCGAGAGCTTTCAGATTGGCAGACATCGGAAGGGATAGCACTTCCTTTTCACCATCGGCGCTATAGACATGCCAGGTTTGATCTTTGGCTTCGACCAAAAATCTGGCAAATTGATTCGCCTTCACAAATTCAATTTCCCCAAGCTTCTGTTGCAGAATCCGCTTGAGAATTTTCACTTGGTCCGGTGGCACATTTCGCAACTGCACCGGGATCCGAGAAGATTGCGGAGCTGGCGCAATCATAATCGCCCGAGGTGTCCCGGAAAGTTTGGTTAATTTGGGAGACACCGTTGCCACAGCATTAGCCCCTTCTACCGTGTTCACCACCGCAAAGGCCTGCGCTTGGGCCGGATCAAACGCCGTCTCCCCCTCAGGAAACAGGCCCCACACTGAGCCAGGGGCTGCACCGAGCGCTACCGCATTCACTAAGACGAGTTGATCAGCCTGTTGCGGCCTCACCGCAACCCAGGACCGTCGAGTGGTCTCAGATGGGTTATCCCCAGAAACGATACTTCCCCCTACTTGGGCAAACAATGGACGGTCCATGCGAGGGGCAGGCGCTTCTAATTGCGGCTCAGGCATGCTTGTCCGGCCAAATTGGGTTTGGATTCGTTTTAATTCGTCTTTCGCTCCAGCAAAAACCTCACGGGTGGAGGCACCGATTGGCACCGACTGCAAACTTTTAAATAAGGAATGCGTGAAAAATCCGTGATAACGCCCGTCGACCGGGCCATCCAATGCTTCTTCATGCGAGGCTGCTCCACTGAAAAGCACATAGGCATGTGCGCTGGTCGGCACCAACGCGCGAGTGGTAATGCCACCCGTTTTGTACAGGCCCAATCGGTCATCAGCCGGAACAGACCGCACACGAACTTCCAAGCCTCGTGTGGCCGTACCAGAATGGCATGAATCCAACACCACAACCGCCTGCGCCGTTTTCAATTGAGACAAAATGTCTTCTAATTCGTCATCCGTGATGTCAGGCACCCCATCCATCCGCCCATCCTGCGGCACAATCGTCTCATCCAACTGATCTTCGGGTTCATCCCCATTTAGGTCTTTGACCTGTGACCCATGGCCAGAATAGTGAATGTACACCACATCATTCGGACCAGTTTCCTTGACGAATTGCTTCAAAGCCGACAAGATACCCTCTCTCGTCGCAGCCTCATCGCGCAGCTCCCTCACATTCTTTTCAGAGAATCCATAGCGGGACACCAGGACTTGATGGACTAAATCAATGTCATTCTTCGACCCCGGAAGGCGAGGTAACACCTCGTACTTCCCAATTCCGATGAGCAACGCTCGTCGCACGGAAGCATTGTTTGTCGCCCCAAAAGCCGGCGCCATGCTTGATAGTACCGCCTGACTAAGAAACATCAGCAGGATCAAGAAGATGAGCACGGTGGAGAAAATGCTTTTCGTTTTCATATTGAACCTCTCACCAAACCTCTCGTGTATGAATGAATAGTTTATCGGTCTTGGTTTCATCACTCAACCATTTGTTGTGAAGTAGGTCTACGCGACCTCTAAAAAGGTTCAAACGCCCTCTGCTTTTCTATTGATAACCCATTCCGTTACTGGTGGTTTCCGTCGCCATCATGTTCAGCCCTTGTAGATGCTCTCTCAGGATACATTGGCCAAGCCAGATTCCATAACTCACCCACCTTAAGTATGGAATGTTCAAAATGGCTCGCTGTCTCACCCGCCCAACCCATGCACGCCAAGACGTGCCTTTCCTCGGGCAAGACTGCAGAAAGGGAGTTGGACGAAGCCGTTCAGATTGCCACAATAGAGTCTCACGAACAAAGAGCGCCCCGATTGGTAGGCCCTTCTCAATCATCAGGGCCTGATTTTTCAACATCCCCGCCTATTGTCTTGTACGCTCCCCTCGCCTATGCTACATGACCACACGCCATAGGACCAGAATAATCAGCCTTCTGGTCAGAAAATAAAAAAAGTCGAAAGGAATACCGGCAGATCTCATGAACCAATCTCAGATACGTCACCATTATGGCAAAATGTTCAACACGACTCATTCCACACGGCTCCAGACCATTTGGCATGCGGCACCTCCACGCAAGTTGGCAACCACAACAAAACGTCCAGAACGCCACGATGGAGAGACTCCCAAACATGCTTCCTCATTGAACCCCTAGGCCCATGGACTCGACCTACTGGCAAGACCTCACGGATTCTGACCTTCTCAAAGCTTGTGTCCCCGGCGATGAGAAAGCGTTTACCGTCTTATACGAACGGTATGAAAAACGAGTGTTTCAATATTTAATGACCGTGGTCAATGATGCCACACTCGCAGAGGAAACCCTGGTGGAAGTCATGCTCGCCGTCTGGAAAGGACTCAAGACCTTTCAAGGTCAGTCCAAAGTATCCACCTGGATTTTTGGTATTGCCCATCATAAAGCTGTGGACAGTCTTCGCCGCCTGACCAGCCAACAACGCGGGGTCAGGCCGCTCGAAGATATCGTAGAGTCGCCCGATCAAAGGGATGGTCCATTAGAAGAAGCCGACAAGACCCGGCTAGCCGCCTTAACCAATCAGGCCTTGGCCACCCTTTCGCTCGATCATCGAGCAATTTTGCATATGGCCTTTTATGAAGGCTTGTCATATCCGGAAATTGCGGAACTCTTAACTATTCCAGTGAATACCGTCAAAACCCGAGTGTTTTATGCCAAACAACAACTGAAACGGACGCTCATCCGACAAGGCGTGAGCGAAGAAGCCTTATAAGAATGCCCATGGAACCTGAACCTATCATCCATAACGAAGCCATTCTGCTCACGGGATATGTGAATAATACCCTCACCTCCCAAGAACGCGAGCAGGTGAGCCTCCATCTGCCATCCTGTGAATCCTGCCAACAAGAGCTTCAGGAGGTGAAAATCATGCAAGCGGCCCTAAAAACTGTTATTGAGGAACGACCCGGCCCATCCCCAGCCGCCTTCTCCACATTGATGCGGCGCATTGAACAGGAAAAGAATGCACAAGCCCTGAACATCCAACAAGCCAGTTCCCCTCCGTGGTGGGAATCGATTGAGTCGGCCTTCCGTTCACTATTTGCTATTCAATGGGTACCGGCCTTCGCGACGGTGCTTATTGTCAGTCAGGCGGTTTTGCTTTTTTCCCTTATGGGTGGTCCAGAGGGACAAATGGGACCGAGCACCAGTCCAATCATTGAACGAGGCATTCCGCAGGGAACCGTCGAAACCCCGCACATTCACATCACCGTAGGATTTCATGAGCAGGCTCCAGAACGACAAATTCGCACGGTCATTCAAGAGCTCGGCGGACGCATCATCGATGGCCCTTCTCCTGAAGGTCTCTACACCCTCGCCTTCCCTCAAACAAGTGCCTCCTCTTCGGATAGGCTTATCGCCCAACTTCAACAGTATTCTCAGGTCGTTCGTGTAGCTCAACCTGGTCATCCTTGAACCTTTCTGAGTTATTGCCCGACAGACTTCATAACCACATCACCACCATCCAAGGAGGAGTAACCCATAAGTGGATTGCACGAAACATTGAAAAACCCCATGCCAGACAACGCAACAATGGTGTAGGGAAAGGGAGCCTCTTATCAATCACCGACAATTGATTTGGTTGACCCCTTTTAAGATCCAGGCCTAGAATGAAAATAGTCATGATAACCCTTAACCCAGCAAACTCAGCCAATACATCATCTGGATTCTTTAAAAGAAGTTCTTGGGTTATCTTTGTAATCTTGGTTGGGACCCTATTGCTTCTTCCAATGGGCGGACACGCCTCCTTTTGGGAAAAA
>JAZFZJ010000002.1:0-13362 GCA_036443915.1 Nitrospirales bacterium | reverse complement strand
CACTTCCTCATCAGAGAATTGGTTTTTATCTAGCTGTTTAAACCCAACCTTCTCCGTATCCAGCTCACGGTTTCCTACTGTGAAGGTTTTGGAGCGACAGGTTTTCCCTTCTTCCAATTGCCTACCGTGTTTGTCTTTACAAGAGCTAGGTAGAAAAAGTTCATACAGATTAGGGACGGATCCATTATGGAGATAAGGGGCGGTCGCCCAAATCCCGTTCAACGGCCGGCCTTTATAGACTTTGAGATGATCTCCTTGTTTTTTCTCTACTGTCTTGTCATCCCAGACCTCAAAGTCAATATGAAGATCTGCCTCAGAGGTCATAAAGGGAATCCAGGATTTCCAAGGATTAGTAGCCCATGACACCAAAAAAACGGGGAAATCCCACAAAGCCCCATTGCCTAGGACATTGCCGACCATTTGGCCAATCCCCTTCGCACCTTTAAATCCCTTTGGTTCATCCTCTGGGTCATCCTTTGTGTCATCCCTTGGATCAATAAACCTGCATCTCTTTTTCTTCGGGATATCGGGAAATTCGTTTCGGCCACAATAGTGAATGGCGTTGGCTGCCATCATTGGGTCTGTCCCAATCTTGTATTCTTTCCCCTCCATTGGATCTTCCTCAATAATGTCTACACTCGAAAATTTGGAGATCACTCTTCTTCCGCTATCTGTACGATCAATTGATTCGTGACATAATGCACATTTGTATTTTTTGAAGACTGCTAAGCCGAATTCCCAGTCTGGAGGACCTTTCTTCATTTCTTCTATCTTGTCACTTAATTCTGCGTCACTTGTCTTCTCTATTTCATTACTTTTTTCTTCCATAAATTTTTCTCTCTCTTCCTCTTCTATGGGTAACCCTAGGATTGGCGGCAACACATTGATTTCTGCTAGCTGAATCCATGAAGGTGACCATAATTGTTTAATCTTCAATTCCAAGCCCACTTGGTTCCATTTTCGAAGGGAGGAGCGATAGTTGCCAAACCCAATGCCGGTTTTGAAAATCCCGGGTTCTTCCCTTCCGGCATGCACTGTGGCAAAAACTCCAATGACCTCACTGACGTTACGCCCCATAGGCCCAAGGCCTCCTGCCCCGGTATTACCAGCTATCCCATTCCATTGGACAAAGTCATGATGTGGGGTGTCCCAAAGAAACGGATAACTAACTGGAGCATTCGCAGGCTTATACTTCCCCTTACTAGAAGGGGCGCGAATAGATTCTATCCGGTTGAATATACGACCAAAGGCATCCAGACGCCCATACCCATAGTGCCCGTTTTTTCGCTTATGAGGCTGCCCATTCCAATCTCTGTCTTTCTGCACTAATGTGGGATCTACTTTTGGATCGTTCTTATCGTTTAAGAGCTTGATCTTCTTATGTTGGGCTTCCACTTTACCGGCAAAGGCTGATATCTCAGTTGCCGAAGCATCTGGCCCCAAGACTTTTTTTGCTAGCCTGTCAAATTTATCGTGATCCTTCTCCTCGTACTTGCTTGCCATCAGGGCATTTTCAAGTTCTTTAAACATAGTCTGAATATCGGCCATTGACGGCCCACCATCAATGCGGATGCCGACGCTAATGCCTTTTTGTTCGTTATTATAATTGACTTGTGTCGTGTGACATGCCGCGCAGGTGAGACCGATATAGTCATTTCCTTCATAGGAATCCTTCACCCAGCCTACAGGTAGCCAATCTGGGTTTCCCTTCGTGACTTTTTGAGGCAAAAATCGAAACTCATTCATGTTGTCATTATCGCGAAATAACAAAAATTTTCCCTCAGCATTAGGACTATCGACTTGTTCTAAATGTTTAAAAATCTGGTAGTCCATTAAATTAGAACCCTGTGAGGTGTTGTAGAACCAGAGACTATCTGCGGGGTCCCAGTTTTGCTTCGGGTAGACAATCTCCTTGGCTATGTCACCATAGATATCAGCAGTTTTGGGTAGCCACGCCCCACGATCATCCGGAGGGTTCACTCCCTGTGTAAGATAGGCGCAACCTGCAACCATTGCGCAGACTAGACAAATTCCCAGGTTTTTCAATGTCGGCAAGTCCTTCATCATCACTCCCCCCTTTCTTAGCATTCGAATTTGTGAACTCTGTACGTAATGATCGTTGTTTTATAGTCAAGCACAATTGACGCGTGTTCTTGACTTTCCTTTACTTGACTTTCGCTTTTACTTGGCATTTATCCCTGCTGGGATAATTCAGACATTCTCTATAATCGCTGACAATGGGATAAATTACTTTTCGTAGCCGATTGACCACTCCCAACGGACGGTGTTCGTCCCAAGCATGCCACGGATCAAACGATTCGTCTTCGCAGGATCTATGAATTTTCTTTTTTCCGGTGGAATCCACTTCGTCAGATGTGATTTGTGGAATTTTAATTAAGGCAACAGGAGTGAAAGGCGAATCCCATTCGACTTGGGAGTTTTCTACGCTCATACCCTCGGGGGCTAGCTGAATCAAAAATTCCATACAGGCACCTCCTGTTTCTAAGGTTTTGAACAAGGCCGTTCTCAGATAATTTTTAGCATTTTGTTTAGGTTTATCACTCTCAACTTTGATACAAGACTGACCCTTCTCCGGGAAATCCTGGTGATTGCTAGGATTAGAAAATGGCCTAACAGAGAATTTAATTGCTCGGCGGTCTTGATCCTCCTTATTTCCGAGGCGATAGGGGACCATTGAATAATATTGAGTTTGTAAAGGATTCAGGACTTGGTCCTGAAAAATAGTATGATAGGCATTCCAGATACCTCTGAACCCTAATGCAAACGGGATTTTAAACAGCTTACCCAAGGTACTCGTGCTATTCTGTGCTTGAACCAAAGACAAATAGTCTGAGGGATCATCAAGAATAAAAACAGGATGGTTGATCATGACGAAATCCTGGTTCATCGTTCGAAATTCTCCCTCTCCTTTTTTGTTTTTCTTCTCATGTTTATTGGTCAGTTTAATGGCCATTCCTCTAGCATCAGGATCGTGGTCATTCCCTTTAGGGTTCTCGCTACTATTTGAAAAACGGATTAGGGCTTCGTACGCCTGTCCAGGGGCAAACACCCCCTTGGCCAACTTGTCCGGCAACTTTCCTTTGACATGAAATTCCGCATTCACACAGCCATTTTCTTTAGGATGCGCATCTCGAGAGGCTTTTTTATTTTCTTGATCATAATTCCGGTTAACCGTGTACATCGCTTCATCTGCGATTTTGTAGGCTAAAATCTTTTCATTTGGATTTTCTTTTTCATTGAAATATGGTGGATTTGAGTCAAGTTTGGGGTAGGAGTTTTGTTTTTTTTGATTCGCAATAATATTTGAGTGGGCTTTATGAATTTCATCGTTAGGATGGGTTGGAACGGTATCGCACGCAACCAGAGCCATGATCATCGCCGCAAAAAGGGCATAATGCATATCAACACCTCAAAAAATAAGTTAGTTTTTAGATGGTTTTCAGGTACTCGATAAGCTCCCATCGCTCTGCTTCCGATAGTGCTGGGCCGATTACCCCATTCTGACGTGGGCCATCACGAAATTCATGCCCAGCATTCGAATTGCCTGGAAGTTTAGTGTCAAATTTAAAATCAGTATGAGTCTTCTTTTGTGTGACAAAACCAACATGTTTGGGATCGAATTCAGAATGGCCTACATAAAAAACATTCTCGCGTTCTTCTCGCGGTGATAACAGTTGGTATAAATTGGGAACGGACCCATTATGAAGATAAGGAGCCAATGCCCATACGCCGCTATGTGGCCGAGCAATATAGGCTAACTCACCCTGCATTTTATTGGGTCGATATCCATTCCATGCTTCCTGCTGTTCTTGCGATATATTCAATTCCTTATATTGCCTCTCCAGAATTTTGGTGGTGAGATACTGAGCGGTGTCTGCGACTGTTAGCAACCCTAACCCGAGTGGGCCAGATTTAACGGTACGACCGTGAAAATTTGTTGCCGAGAGGGGATCGGTCCCAATTTCTTCTAAAGGAATAAGATTGACCTCTTTAAATTGCTTGCCGTATTTATTTGGTTCTGTCAGTTTAGCCACATGGCAATGGGCACAATGTTGCTCGTATAATTTGGCTCCCCGATTGGCTCGGGCTTGATCGATAGGTTGTTCGAAAATCTTAGAAGGCCAGGCCGGAGGTCGAAGATTTTGAACGAGTTTCTCAATCCTAGCCAGGTCCTTTACACTCGCGCTTGTCCGAAACTGATTTTTGTTCGGCTCCAACGTTAAGTTCGCATTAAGACCAAGCGCTTGTAGAAGATTTCGTCCCATGGGTTGCATAACTGCGCCGTTCCATTGAACCCAGTTTAAGGTCCAAGCATTCCATATTGCGGGGAAACTAACTGGAGCATCGGCTGGACGTAGGTTGCTCTTATCCAGTTTGAGAAGAACCGTATTCCCCCCTCGTCCTAGTGCGTCCAGTCTTCCCTTACCCCATTTATTGGGATAGAGATCGATCTTGAATTCTTTAGCTTTCTCTTGAGGTTTTTGTAGCAATTCATCATATTTCTTTACCCGTTCTTTTAATTCCCTTTCGCTGGTTTTATTATTCTCTTCCTTCCGTACGGCATCTGCAAAACGGACAAACTTTTCTTTATCTGAATTATTCTCCACAAGAGCATGCACAGCCTCTCCAATCTCTTCCAAAAGAGTCATGGCATCCAACATGGCCGGCCCACCATCGATCCGGATTGTTTTGTTGTTGAAAGAAATTTCGGTTGTATGACAAGCAGCACAGGTCAGGCCCACCCAGGCTTGATCGTCAGTCGAATCAAAAGATTTGACAAACCCCACTGGTAGCTGATCGGGGTTTTTCAGGGTGTTGCGATCTGGAATGATACCGAGTTGCCTAAGGTTTTCATCGTCACGAAAACGATTGTTATTTTTAGCTTGCTCCAGCGCAAGGAACCACGAATAAGGAAGCAATCGAGTCCCTTGTGGAGCATGGTAAAAAGTTTGTCGCGTTTCTTCATCGAACCCTTGATCCAAATAATGAATTTCCCTGTTTGCACTGAAAGTCTCTCCTATACTCAACAATCCCAACACAAGATTAAGGGCAACGAATAAAAAAACACTTGTGTGTCGAAGAACCATTGCTCTTCTCTCCGAATTTATGTTTTTTACTTGGGTTGAATAAAATCTGCCAGCAAATCATATAGAAAAGCACAATTTATGCCAAAACTTCACCCTTATTGGGTAATTGGCCATACCCATAATGCATAATATAATCCAAGGAAATATGATCAAAGGTTCCATTTAAAATCCAAACTTTGGTGAATTGCTTTTATTTTTTTTATCCAAAGAGATACATCAAGTATCTAATTGGATACATTTTTTAAAATTTTTCTAATGGCTGTTAACTGGATCTATAGTTATTCCAAATAATTTCCAAATTATTCTTCTCTGAACGCCACACCCTAGTCGCTGACCGAACGGTGAACGCCCGTGAAAGCCCAGCCCAGGCTGAAACGCGACGTAGAGTGACCTCAGCCCTCACCTACCCTTCTCTTGCACCTGACGGACTCCTGCCACCCGGCCCCATGGGTGGACGCTCTCATGAACCGGCGGGCCTTGAGTGAGCGTAGCGAGTTGGGCCGCCCTCCCGTGGCTTGCGTCCGCCTCATTTGATGAGGCCGGACGGGGAGTCAATGGTTTTGGCTCCTTTTGCCGAAACAAAAGGAGCTCGGCTGCCGGACCGAGACCCGGCATCTATCGTACATTCAAAAAATTCCCAGGTAGTGAAATGTGGGTGGAATCATGTATTTATTTCGCTCCGACCAAAGCGGAAGTTTGTTGGAATGTCTATAAGAGACCAACTTATAATATCCGATATCCGACCTTCCTCAGCAGTTTAGCAGTTTCATCACTTTTTACTGGTGGGCGGGTCTTCACGCCCTGTGATGGTTCATTTTACGACCCGCTCTCCTACGTTCAAGGTAATTGCATTCACCACCTCATGCTACTGAAGGGGAATGGTATAAACGGTTTTATTTGTGCCGGGATAAGGATTTTCGAACTGCAGGGTCATTTGGGCACGCACCAGTGGCCCGCTGACCTGAATCGAGACATCGGTGTGTTTGAGCGGAAATGTCTGGGCGGGCTTCCCCTCTGAGTCCAGCCCTACAAAAGCCCATGACTGGTCACTAACCCCCTCTTCGCTGGCATTCGCTACCGGAGCAGGGTTTGCCCAACACCCAACAATCCTCTACCAAAAAGCGCCAAAGCCCAGCCAGTGCCCAACCCCAAACTCAAATTCCACGACCTTTGACATTCATGATTCTCCTCCTTTAGTTCCGCGGCCCTATGCCTTTTCACAGGAGCAGATGGCACGACTTTCCAAATCCTCTCATGGATTTTTCCTCAGAAGGAAAAAAATTTCATTCATACCTCATAATTCATAGTGGAGTTTTTGAAAAAAATAGATTCCCCCGGCTTTAGCCGGGGGAATCTATCTCGTGGCCATCATGAATGGGGCTTCATATTGGGCCTTAGCCTGGCGACTGTCCAATACCCTAGACAGTCATTTCTGTATTGAAGCGCTCGAGGAAGCCTTAGCGCACTACGGACTGCCGGAAATCTTCAATACGGATCAAGGGGCTCAGTTTACCTCACAAGTCTTCACCCAAGAGTTAAAAGACGCAGGGGTCGTCTCAGTATGGATGGGAAGGGGCACTGGGTCGATAAGG
The DNA here is from genome assembly GCA_036443915.1 of Nitrospirales bacterium. Classification (GTDB taxonomy): domain Bacteria; phylum Nitrospirota; class Nitrospiria; order Nitrospirales; family UBA8639; genus Nitrospira_E. The sequence continues at coordinate 6,662 of JAZFZJ010000002.1, read as the reverse complement.
TGTTTGTCGAACGGTTGTGGCGGAGCGTGAAATACGAAGGAGTCTACCTGAAGGCCTATGGCTCCCCCCAAGAAGCAACAGCACAGCTGACGATGTACTTCCCCTTTTACAATACTGAACGCCGACACCAAACGCTGGACCGGCAGACTCCCGACGCGGTCTATTTTGCGGGAGCAGACAAAGCGGAGGCCGCATAATGAATGGCAAAGATTTCACCTATCCCCCTGTCAAATAATCGGGGGGCATTTCTCTTGTCCTCCCAAATTTCTTCCCTCCATTTTTGATTGTTACCTTTCCCAAATCCGTTGCCAATTGGCCCATTCATTGTTCCACATCTGCAAATTAAAAGGCACTGGAACCAAGGATTGCTGTTTGGCCGTGGTGATGTTCATTTCTGGTGAATCTAGAGATGCAGTAATCCAGACCGCTCCATCATGATCAGTCCGATACACTGGAAAATTCCTCTGTTCATAGGCCGCAATGACCTCCGGCGCCGGATGCCCATAACGGTTATGAGATCCAACCGAGACCACCATGGCTTCGGCGTTGAGCCTCTTCACCCAACCAGAGTGAAGAGAACTCCTGGCTCCATGATGCGGTATTTTTACTACCCGACCTGACACACCATTAGACATGTGCTGTAATCGCTCTAAGGCTTCTTGTTCCGCATCGGCCGTCAGCAAAAATGAATGCCTCCCACAGTCCAGCCTTGTGACGAGAGATTGATTATTGAGATCGGCTCCACTGGCATCGATGGTTGAAACCAATAAGGGTTGCCCTTGATTCACAGGAGGATTTAACACGGTTAGGGAGCATGGCCCCTTACTGAGGAGCTCGTTTCCCGCCCTTGCTGTGTGTTCTTCAAGTCCAGTAGCCTGAACCGTTGTTTGAAGCCGTTGGTAAAAGGTTTTGGTCCGAGTGACACCATTACTCCAATATTCTCCGACATCGAACGCCTGAAGTACCCATGGCAACCCGCCAACGTGATCCCATTGTGGATGCGTCGCAACGACATAGTCCAACCGGTGAATCCCACGGTTCCACAGAAAGGGTCCAATCACCGCTCTTCCCATATCCAACCGGCGGTAGGCCGGTCCCCCATCAATCAGTACGGTTTGTCCATCAGGCAATTCGAGAACCGTGGCATCACCCTGTCCCACATCTAAAAATGTCACCCGTAGGGTTCCCGGTTCCCATCCCGTTCGTGGAGACCATGCCCACCAGACAAGAATCGCCCCCAACATTGTCACGCAACACCACCGAATAATGGGTTTATGCTTCAGCAACCACAGCCCTATTAATACTCCCCAAAACACGAGCATCAAGCTGATGCTAGGCGACGCCACGTGCCATTCCGCTCCTGGAACATGCGACAGGCCAATAACAACCTGCGCTAACAGATCAAAAACCCATTGATTCACGATCGCGAGAGGAAGGGCCTCACTTCCACTCACTAATACGCCTACACCCGAAAGTAGACCGATGGGAATTACGAGAATCCCGACTACCGGCACAATGACCATGTTGCTGACTAATCCCAACCACGGTATTTGATGAAAGTAATAGGCTACCAACGGCAATGTCACCAGGCTGACGGCTACAGTAAAAAACCACGCGAGCTTGCCTTTATCCCAGAGCGCCACATACCAGGAGGGCCTTTCTGGCAAGCTAGCTATCGGAAGCCCAGGGATAGTGGAATCTTCCGGTTTTCTTGCCAACAGCACCATTCCAATAGCTGCTACGGAGAGATAGGACAATTGAAAGGAAATATCATGGATGGCTTCGGGATGAGGCAATACCATCAAGAGAGCCGCCACAGCTAATGCGGTCATCAGATTACGTTCTCGCCCCATCCATATTCCCACGCAACACACCACAATCATGATCCAGGACCGAATGGTTGCCATTTCCGCTCCGGCCAATAAGGTATAAAATGAGACGACTGGTAGAGTGATCAACACAGCGAATCGCGTGGCCGTGAGATGGACCGACAACCGTTCAAGCCAGAAGGCCGGTAATCGCCGCATACTCCATCGAGCGCCAGCAAAAACTATCAGAGCAAGTAGACCTAAATGGGACCCCGAGATAGAGAGAATATGAACGGTCCCACTGGCCATAAAAGCGTCTCGTATGTCTTGCTCAATGTAGCTTTGTTCCCCCAGTATCATTCCTAAAAAGAGCCCCAATGCCGGCCTAGAGAGATTGGCCGTGGCCCCCTGATGAATCGCGTGGCGCCATTGATCGACCACTCCTAAGGTTGACCGCACGATTCCTAATGTTTCACCCTTGAAAACACGAATGGCCTCTGGGCCTTGAACCGAGGCTACGGCATGAATGCCTTGCCGCTTCAGATAGTCACCATAATGAAATCCTCCAGGATTCCGCGTGCCATAGGGTTCACGCAAGCGAGCCGTGAATTCCACATGCTCACCATACACAAGAGAGCGAGCGGGCTCCCGCCATTTGAGACGAATCCGCCCCTGCAGGACCTGGGCATCCTCATGAATGATGTGTCGGGTCGCCGCCACGACCAGAACCAACCCATCTGGAGTCTGCCGAACCGGGGCCACAATCACCCCTTGAAGCGTGACTGGGCCTTTATCGAATAATGGCACCAGATTTTGATCAATCCCTACCATTGAGGCCCAATGGGCATGACCGATCCCAACAACTGTTAAGGAAAAGAGGAGGAACCCTCCCCATCGAGAGAGCCAACCACGTTGTTCAAACCAGGTAAGGAAAAGGCCGAAGCTAAGAAGGGCCCCGAGAAGTGACAGGGGAAATACAGAGAGAAACAGACCCAGCCAGAGTCCGGTGAGGTAGGCTACAACTCCGAGAAGTATCACATAGGACTGCGCACATGATTCATGAGTCTATCGAATAATGGGATTTCTCTTCAATGGTGATCTACAAAACCACATCAAGAGTATATGGAAATGTTCAAAAAGGCACGCGATCTTCCCGCCCTCCCAGAGGCGCCAAACCGCGCCTTCCCACCCGCCAAGCCATGCCTGGCTTACGGTGTTCCAGAGAACATCACACTTATTTGGTGTGTTCCGGAAAACGCAACCACCTCGTAGCGCATGGAACGGACACGAGAATACGTAAGCATGACAAGGGGCACCGATATGGCCATGGGAAGGACTTTGTCAACATTCCCTTATTTGATACAGGATTTGACCACACTGACCAAATCTTCAGCAATTTCCTGAATGACTTTTCCATCTTGCCCTTCCACCATGACCCGCAACAATGGTTCTGTCCCGGAATAGCGCACGAGAATCCGGCCAGTTCCATTGAGCTGACGATCTTTCTCTTGAATGGCTTGCTGAAGGGTGGGAATATTCTGAAGGTCCGGTTTGTGAGACACTTTGACTCCTAACAAGACTTGAGGCGTGGCACTCATACACCGAGCGATTTCTGATAGCGGCTTTTGAGCCCGTTTCATAAGCTTGAGCATTTGCAATCCTGAAATGAGTCCATCGCCACTTGTATGATAATCCAGAAAGATGATATGCCCAGATTGCTCTCCACCTAGGTTGTACTGATCTGCCACCATACGCTCGAGAATATATCGATCGCCCACGGGTGTACGCACCAAGGTGATGCCAGCTTCCCTCATACACACGTCAAACCCAAAATTACTCATGACCGTTCCCACTACCGTGTTCTGTCGTAACCGTCCAAGTCGTTGGAGATCCAAAGCAAACGCGGCTAGAGCGTGATCACCATCCACCACCTGTCCCTGCTCACACACAAACATGGCACGATCAGCATCGCCATCCAATGCTATTCCTAGATCAGCCTTCCGATCCCGCACCATTTGCTGTAACCGTTCGGGGTTCACCGCCCCACATCCCTCATTGATATTCAGCCCACTGGGTTCATGACCCATCACCCACACCTTCGCTCCTAATTCCCGAATCACTTTAGGGAAAACGTGATACCCCGCCCCATTGGCGCAATCCAATACGATTCGCATGTTTTGAAAGTCCATGTCTCGAGGAAGTGATCGCTTGACAAATTCAATATACCGCCCTTCAGCATCATCGATACGATAGGCTTTCCCAATTGCCTCGGCGATAGGTCGGAGGTGCTCAATCTCATTGGACAGAATGAGATCTTCTATACGATGTTCCAAATCATCTGGTAATTTCATCCCATCATTCGAGAAAAATTTTATGCCATTATCCTGATAAGGGTTATGAGAGGCGGAAATCATCACTCCAGCATCGGCTCGAAGACTTCTGGTCAAAAATGCGACGGCCGGGGTGGGCAAGGGACCCACCAGCAGAACGTCAACCCCCATAGAACACAGGCCAGCCATTAAGGCAGATTCCAGCATGTACCCCGAAATGCGAGTGTCTTTTCCAATGATAATCTGGTGGCGTCCTTCTCGATTACGGAAGACGTGCCCTGCCGCTCGGCCCAATTTCATGGCCATCTCGCTGGTCATCGGTTCCAGATTGGCAACTCCCCGAACGCCATCTGTTCCAAATAATCGTCCCATTCGTTTCCCTTCTCGATTCTTTTATGCGTCTCTTCTTACTTGTCGCACGAATTGCGCAAATCTTGAGCCACTTTAATGACATCCTTCATGGCGGCCACATCATGGACTCGTAAAATATGAGCTCCCTGCCAAACAGCCGTCGCGAGGGCGGCTGCATTACCCATTTCTCGTTCACCCACAGTTTTTCCCGTTAATTCTCCAATAAATGCTTTACGCGAAAGGCCAATCAAAACAGGTTGGCCAATTTGAAGAACCTCATGAATATTCGCCAGAATTTTTAGGTTATGATCGCACGTTTTACCAAATCCAATTCCCGGATCAACGATGATATGGTCAGAAGGGATACCCATAGACTGGGCCATGGCAACTCTCACAGTTAAAAAACTCTTCACTTCACTTACGACGTCATCATAGTAGGGAGCCATTTGCATGGTCGCACTCTGCCCTTGTCTATGCATGAGCACCACTCCAGCCCCAGATTTCTGCACCAACTCCGCCATGTCAGGATCATCCTGTAGGGCACTGACATCATTGACGATCACGGCTCCCAAATCCAAAGCCACTTCCGCCACAGCCGCTTTTCGCGTATCGATAGATAACGGGATAGCCGTTTGCTGGCCTAAGGCCTTAACAATAGGGGTGATTCGTCGAATTTCCTCCCCTTCACCCACAGAAATAGCGCCGGGCCTAGTCGACTCTCCACCAATATCAATCAAGTCAGCCCCTTCAGCCATCATCTGATGTGCGCGTTCGATTGCTGCATTTGGGTCAAGAAACCGTCCCCCGTCAGAAAAAGAGTCTGGAGTGACGTTCAATACACCCATTATTAAAACCTTTGACCCCAATGGCAGGATTTTACCCCGACACCGAATCTCAGGAAAGGAGGCCACAGACATGGTCATGAGAGATTTACTTTCAAGGGGGGACTAGTGCGAATGAGTCCGGAAAAGCCAAGTCGGCGAAATTCCTCTTATGGAATCACCCTTATATATAGTTATTTTTATCATTGATAAAACATTCTACTTTTCTAGGAATATGTCGGTAAATAGCTATAACAGGGGGAAGATTTCAGAAAAGAATGAGCACTTTTCTGGAATTTCTGTTGATCAATGAAGTCTATGAGCTATTCTTCATGGGAAAGAACAGCGAAGAAGCCCATTACACGGCGCCTACTTGTTCAAGAGAAGAAGCTTGATTCAGAATTTGCTGAATTTCAATCGCATCCAATACCTCTTTTTCCAATAACGCTGCAGCTAACGCCCGCAGGGAATGAATATGTTGCGTTAACATAGTTGTGGTTCGTTCATAGGCTTCCATGACGAGCCGTTTCACTTCCTTATCAATTTCTGATGCAATTTGATCACTGAAATCTCGTTGGGCGCCAAAATCACGGCCCAGGAAAACTTCTTCATTTTTTTTCCCAAACGTCAAGGGACCTAACCGCTCGCTCATCCCCCACTCACAGACCATTTTCCTGGCCAGTTCCGTGGCCCGTTCAATATCATTTCCAGCCCCGGTGGTCACACTATTAAAGATCAATTCTTCGGCCACTCGACCTCCAAACAGAATGGAAAGAGTATTGTACAAAAATTCCCTGGAGTAACTATGTCGATCATCAATGGGTAATTGCATCGTCATGCCCATCGCTCGCCCCCGAGGAATAATCGTCACTTTGTGAACCGGATCGGTTCCAGGTAGGAGTTTGGCCATCAGCGCATGACCGGCCTCATGAAAAGCCGTTGTACGTTTTTCGTCCTCACTCAGAACCATACTCTTCCGCTCAACACCCATCAGAACCTTATCCTTGGCATTTTCAAAATCAATGAGTTCCACCATTTTTTTATCCAAGCGCGCCGCCCATAAGGCCGCCTCATTGACCAGATTTTCTAAATCGGCTCCTGAAAAGCCTGGTGTGCCCCTGGCAATTTGCTCAAGATTCACATCTGATGATACGGGAACTTTTTTGGTATGGACCTTCAGAATTTCTGAGCGCCCTCGAACATCAGGACGGTTGACCACGACCGTGCGGTCAAACCGGCCCGGCCTCAAAAGGGCTGGATCTAACACATCAGGCCGATTAGTAGCCGCAACTAAAATGACGCCTTCCGTGGTATCAAAACCATCCATTTCCACCAATAATTGATTGAGCGTC
>JAZFZJ010000001.1:0-4735 GCA_036443915.1 Nitrospirales bacterium | reverse complement strand
TGACCAAAAAGTGTTGAAGAACGTGACGAATGATGTTTCCAATTAATAGGAGGGTGTAGGTGGATATACTAGAAAAGATAAAGAATCATTCGGCTCACGTGGGAGTGGTGGGATTGGGCTATGTAGGGTTACCCCTGGCCGTTCTCCAGGCCAAGACTGGGTTTCATGTTTTTGGAGTGGATGAAGTTGCGGCCAAAGTTGAGATGGTCAATCAAGGGAACAATTATATCTTGGATGTATTAGATGAAGAATTGCGAGAGGTGGTAGAGCAAAAAAAATTAGAAGCCACAACGGATTTTTCTGTCCTGCAACAATGCGACATCGTTCTTATTTGTGTTCCAACTCCGCTGACTCGAAATAAAGAACCAGATATTTCTGCGATTGTGAAAGTGCTTGGTCATTTGGCGGAGCACGTCCATCCGAACATGCTGGTGGTACTGGAAAGTACCACCTACCCTGGGACAACGGAAGAAGTTATTTTGCCAGCTTTGACGGCTGCTGGCTTGACGGTGGGGGAAGATCTCTTTGTGGCATTTTCACCAGAACGGGTGGACCCAGGCAATGAAAATTTTAAAACCCATAACACATTCAAATTGGTTGGTGGTGTCACAGATCGATGCCGGGAAGTTTCACAATTATTTTATGAACAATCCATCGTGAAAATTTTTCCACTCAGTTCGCCACGGGTCGCGGAAATGGCCAAGGTGTTTGAAAATGTGTTTCGATCTGTGAATATTGCCTTGGTGAATGAACTGACGTTGTTGTGTGAACGCATGAACATCAATGTGTATGAAGTGATTGATGCCGCCGCCACAAAAAATTTTGGGTTCATGCCCTTTTATCCAGGACCAGGGGTAGGTGGCCATTGTATTCCGCTTGACCCGTATTATTTGGCATGGAAGTCAAAAGAATATGATGTGCATACCAGGTTTATTGAATTGGCTGGAGAAATCAACGAAAATATGCCGTATTTTGTGGTGAGTAAATTGCAGCGGGTCTTGAACCAGATGGGGAAGTGCCTAAAAGGTTCAACCGTGTTGGTGTTCGGTGTCACGTATAAGGCTGATATTGAAGATCCTCGTGAATCCCCCGCGACAAAGGTGATGGAGTTGCTGCAAAAAGAAGGGGCCGTTTTGCAATACGTGGATCCCTACACTCCCTCGCTTCTGATAGGCGATCACCAATATAAATCCCAGACGGTTACCCCAGAGATATTACAACGTAGTGCGTGTGCCTTAATTTTGACCGCACATTCGGCATTTGATTACCAATTGATCGTGGAGCAGGCCCCCGTGGTGTTTGATACCCGTAACGGAACTCGTCACGTTCAACATCATCGAGACCGTATTGTGTTGCTTTCGACTTCTATGGAGAACTAAAGTGTTATTGTAGATGGTGAAGTAACAGCTTGCTTGACAGTCTATGATTGATTCGGTATAAGGCCCAGTTTATACTGGGCTTTCTTGTGCCATATGGGTCTTTCTCTTGGTGTTCGCATCCCCTCCAAAGTCTCTTCCCAATTTTTGAATGCTCTGAAGGTATGTCAGAATGAATGTGCTTAAGCAATTTTTGGTTCGGTTGTCAGGGAATTTCTTTGAGAACATTGCCCCGAAATTACGTCCGCCACGGGCGAAGAGGAAGCCACCTTCTCTTAAGCTGGTATCCCGTAATTTACATCCCACGGTTTCTCCGGATCCTTCCCCCCACCGTAACGCAAATTTGGGCCGTATAGATTTCCTGGATTCAGCCCTTCAAAAAGGGGAACGTTTTTTGCTGGCAAGACAAGATCCTGAGAAGGGGTTTTGGGTTGAAGAGTTAGAAGCTGATACAACTCTAACATCTGAATATCTCATGCTTCGACGTTTTTTGGGGGTGGTTGATCCGGAACGAGAGCGACAGGCCATCCGATATCTCCTCCATTCTCAGCTTGAGGATGGCGGGTGGCCCCTTTTTTCCGGAGGCCCGGCTGATATCAGTGCGACAGTGAAAGCGTATTTTGCTTTGAAACTGACTGGGATGTCCGCCAATGAACCCGTCATGCAACAGGCGAAAGATCTCGTTCTTCAGAAAGGGGGGGTGGTTCAAACCAATGTTTTTACCAAAATTACCCTAGCGTTGTTTGGACAATATGATTGGCGCGGAATTCCGTGCATGCCTCCAGAAATTTTCTTGGCACCTAATTGGTTTTATTTTAATCTTTATGCGGTTTCCTATTGGTCACGGGTGGTCATTATCCCGCTCCTCATTATTTTTGCCCACCGGCCTATCTGCACGGTATCCAAAGAACAGGGAATTGCCGAACTGTTTTTGCAGCCACCGGAAGAGGTGGACTATGCGCACGTGCCTCCCTTGCAGCGAGACGCTACCCTCTTAAGTTGGCGAAATTTTTTCGTGTGGGTGGATAGCCTTCTTCGACTCTATGAATCGTATCCGATTAAGGCTTTTAGGAAAAAAGCTTTGAAACACCTACAGAACTGGATGATTGAACATATGGATGGTGAGGGAGGGCTAGGTGCCATTTTCCCTGCCATGTCCTATTCGATTATTGCCTTGCGGGCTTTGGGGTATTCCCCCGATCATCCCTTGATACAAAAGGCCTTACGAGAGATCGAAGCGTTGGAAATCTATTCGAATACTGGTAACACACCAACTCCGACTATGATGCATTTGCAGCCCTGTCATTCACCGGTCTGGGATACGGCTTTAATCATGAATACCCTGGTCGAACAAGGACTATCCTTAGATCATCCCTCCCTGCGTTCTGCAGATGCCTGGTTGCGTACCTGTCAATGTCGGAAAATTGGGGATTGGCGGGTGTCATCACCTGAGGCTGAACCAGGAGGATGGGCCTTCCAATTTGAAAATGAGTGGTATCCGGATGTGGATGATACGGCAGAGGTGGTAACAGCCTTGGCCAAAATTCATCAGCCACAGGTTTCAGATTCCGATGAGGCTATTCAGCGAGCCTTTCATTGGGTGTTAGCCATGCAGGGGTCTGATGGTGGTTGGGCGGCTTACGACAAGGATAATAATAAATTGATTTTCAATAAAATTCCCTTTGCCGACCACCAGGCATTGTTAGATCCTAGTACAGCGGATCTCACCGGGCGATGTTTGGAAATGTTGGGATCTTTAGGGTATGACCAATCGCACCCGGCCGTCGGCTCCGCCTTGGAGTTTTTACGCAAGGAACAAGAACCCGATGGAAGTTGGTATGGTCGGTGGGGGGTCAATTATATTTATGGGACCTGGTGTGTGCTTTCTGGAATTCGGGCGATTGGAGTGGATATGTCAACTCCTTGGATTGAAAAAGCCGTGAATTGGTTAGAATTTGTGCAGCATTCTGATGGTGGTTGGGGGGAATCCTGTGAGTCGTATGCAGAGAATGAGAAGATCGGTCAGGGGGAAAGTGCCGCCTCTCAAACGGCTTGGGCAATCATGGCGCTTCTCCAAGCGGGTGCGTCTGATTCTTTGAGTGTTGTTCGAGGAGTCAATTGGCTTATTCGTCATCAACGTGAGGACGGTGTTTGGGATGAACCGTTTCATACAGGCACGGGTTTTCCACGAGTCTTTTATTTACGGTATCATGGCTATTTTAAATGTTTTCCCCTCTGGGCTTTGGGAATGTACCGGAATGTGAAAATGAACGGGGAAGCGAAAGCTGATCAATTACGAAAGGCTGCGCAAGCGTCTAGACGTCAACGAAAACAGGGGTAATTGGGCTCCTGGTGGTGTTAGTGGTGTGGTCTCCTTCCTGCTGTAGATAATTACCAGGAGCCTATTCTGGCCAGAATCGCGATATTCACCGCAACAAGGCCCGAATGTCATGCTATCGCCAGGATCCTTCGCGAAGCTCATGCTGTTTCCTATCGAGGGCATTCGTGTGTAGAAAGCTTGGGGCCCTCCAATTATGTTCTGCTCATTAAGACCGGTATAGGCCCTGACAAGGCCCGTTTCCTTACCCAACAATTGCTAGAGGGAGCAGACTGGGATTTGGTGATTTCCACTGGATTTGCCGGTGCCCTCAATTCCTCTCCCGTCGGGACCCTTCTCATTGGTAAGGAGGTTGTATTTTCGCCGACTCAAGAATCCTCACCCCCATCGGATCTGCCGCGAATTGTGTGTCATGCCAATTGGGTCAACGAAGCATTGAGCGTTGGCCTTAAGATGGATCAACCTATTCAGATTGGTCGGTTTGTGACAGTGGATCGAGTGCTGACACTTTCCTCGCAAAAGCAGGCAGTGGGCCGGAGAACTGGAGCGGTTGCTGTTGATATGGAAAGTGGTGCCATTGGGCAAGTCACGCAACAATATGGTCTCCCATTTCTGATTGTTCGGGCTGTTTCAGATACCATAAAGGAAGATTTACCGGCTGATTTTAATGTGTTTTTTAAACCATTTGGTTGGATTTTAGGGGTTGCCCAAATCCTACTTACTCCTCAACGTTGGGGAGGATTTTTTCGACTCTACCGAAATTCAAGGAAGGCCGCTGAGCAACTTTCCTACTTTTTTGATAATTTTTTATCCTCCACTTTCACGACCAATTCCCAATTGCCTCCCGTTAGTCTCCAGTCAAAATAATCCATGATGATAATCCAACACATTGGCGCTCGAGTAGTCTCCCAGATTGAAGAAATGGGGGCTATGTTGTTATTTCTCCTGCGGACGATTGGATGGCTATTCCGACCGCCAGTGCGGTTTTATCAAATTATCAAGCAAATACACTTTGTCGGAT